>DVOG01000082.1 GCA_018713755.1 Candidatus Spyradosoma merdigallinarum
GCCGCGCCCGCCGCCGCTGCCCGTGGCGAAAAACGTCGGCGGCGATTCCGGTTCGTCGTCGACGTAAGCGCTCACAACCCAAAACAGCGCGCACATGCACAGCGCCGCGTGAAAAACCAGCGAAAACGACAAGCCCTCGACGCCGAGATTGCGCAGAAATTTCGACGCGGCGGAAGGTTCGGGCGCGGGAGCGAAATGCCGTGCTTCCGCGCGGGAACGCGGATCCCGCTCCTTTTTTTCCGCCGCGGCGGGAACGCGCGCGACGGCGGTTCGCGCGGGATCGGAATCGGCGGATTTTTCCGCGGAAAGATTTCCGCCCGGCCGCGCGGCGCCCATCGCCGCGAGCTGCTGCGCGAAGGCGAACATCGCCGCCTGCTGCTCGATGCGGTCTTTTTCGCGTTCCCGCCGCCGCTGAAATTTCCGCAGATGCGCGGCATGCCGACGCGCCAGCGCACGCAGATCCTCTTCGGAAAGGGACTGCGCGCTCGGCGGGATTCGGGACGGTTCCGGCATCGTTCGCTGCGTTCGGGGGTTCGGATGAAATTGAGACGGACGGCGCGATTTTTTTCAAGCTTCGTTTGCGTTCCCGCGGGAACGCAAAGAATCCGCGCCTTGCCGAACAAAAAAAGAAAGCGCCCCCGCGCGGGAACGCCTTCCTTTTTTTTGTTCGACGCGAAGCGCGTCCGACGGACTCACATCAGGTTTTCCGGACCGTTGACGTGGGCGTTGACTTTGAGGCGCAGCGCGTTCAGGTGGATGAAGCCGGACGCGTCGTCCTGGTCGTAGGCGTTGGTCGGATCCGCTTCCATCGTCGCGATTTGCGGGTTGTAAAGCGAGTTCGGCGACTTGCGTCCGGCGACGTAGCAGCAGCCTTTGTAGAGCTTGACGCGCACGACGCCGTTCACGTTTTTCTGCGTTTCCGTGACGAGCGCCTGCAACGCGAGGCGTTCCGGCGCGTACCAGAACCCGTTGTAGACGAGCTCCGCGTACTTCGGAATGAGCCCGTCGCGCAGGTGCATCGTGTCGCGGTCCATCGTGATGGATTCCATCTGGCGGTGCGCGAAAAAGAGAATCGCTCCGCCCGGCGTTTCATAAACGCCGCGGGATTTCATGCCGACGAAACGGTTTTCGACCATGTCGACGCGGCCGATCCCGTGCTTGCCGCCAAGCCGGTTCAGCGTCTGCATCACTTCGAGCGGCGACATTTTTTTGCCGTCGATCGCGATGCAGTTGCCGTTTTCGAATTCGAGCTCGATGAATTCGGGAGCGTCGGGAGCGTCTTCCGGCGCGACGGAAAGCTTGAACATCGCCTTGTTTTCCGGGCAGAACGCGTCAAACCACGGATCTTCCATGATGCCCGCCTCATAGGAAATGTGAAGCAGGTTGCGGTCCATCGAATAGGGCTTTTTCATGCTGGCCTCGACGGGAAGTCCTTGCGCGACGCAGTAGTCGATCATTTCCTTGCGTCCCGGGAACTGCGCGCGGAACGATTCGTCGCGCCACGGCGCGATGACCTTCAGATCGGGAGCGAGCGCGGCGGCGGCGAGCTCGAAGCGCACCTGGTCGTTGCCTTTTCCCGTCGCGCCGTGCGCGATGGCGTCGCAGCCTTCCGCGCGGGCGATTTCGACCATGCGCTTCGCGATGAGCGGACGCGCGATCGACGTGCCGAGGTAATACTGCCCTTCGTAAATCGCTCCCGCCTGCATCATCGGGAAAATGAAGTCGCGGGCGAATTCCTCCTGCAGATCTTCGATGTAAATCTTGGACGCGCCGGTCTTTTTGCTTTTTTCCTCGAGCCCGGAAAGCTCTTCTTCCTGACCGACGTTCGCGCAGAACGCGATCATTTCGGCGTTGTATTTGTTCTTGATCCAGGAAAGGAGCACCGAAGTGTCCAGTCCGCCGGAATATGCGAGAAGAATCTTCATAGCGATGAACTTTGTTGTTGTGAAAAGGGCTTTATGATGCGCCGCGTTCCCGCGGAAATCAACGCGGAACTTTTCTCGGAGCAGAAAAAAAAACGCGGGAAAGGCGGCGTCCCGCGGCGCGCTTCCGGCTTGCCTCCGACGCGCGCGGGAATTTATTTTTCGCATCGTCCTATGAATCCGTCCGACGTTCCCGCGGCGGCGCCGCTCGGCGGCGCGCCCAAATCCGTTCCTGCCCTGCCCAACGCTGTTCCCGAAAAACTTCTCGCCGCGCGCGGAAAAATCGCCGCCGCGCCGTTCGCGGAATTTTCTCCCGCCGCGTGGAAAAGCGCCGGCGCCGTTTTCGCCGACGGGAGCAGAGTCGCGCTCGGAACGAGCGTCTTCGAAAACGTGTCCGCGCCGCTCGCCGCCGCGGGAACGCCCTGGGACGCCGCGCGGGAACGCATCGCGCGAGAACTCGCGTTTTGGTTCGGTTCGGAAGAATTTTCCGCAGTCCCGGCGGAGAACCTGTCGGCAGAGCAGCGCACGCGCCTCGCCCTCGCGCGCGCCTTCGCGGGCAAACCGGCGGGCGCGCCGCTCGCTGTCGCGGGAACGCTCCCGCATCTCGCGCCGCTGACGGACGCGCTGAAAATCCGCGCGAAAAAGGAGAATATCGCCGTCGTCGTCGAAACCGCGCCCGAAAAAATTTTCCGCGCAGCGGATCTGCTCGCGTTCTTTCCCGATTCGAGCGAAGCCGCGAGCGGCGGCGTCCCCGCGTTTTGCTCGCCGCAGGAAGCGGAATCCGCGCCGCCGACGCTTTTCGCCGCGGTGCAGTTCCGAAGCGCGAAACTCGGCGGAGAGCCGGACCGGAACGCCTTGCGCGGGAACGTTTTCTCCGGAAAAATTCTCGGGACGGGCGCCGGCGAATTTTTCGCGGAGCTCCACGGCGGCGCGCAAATCCGCGGTCGCCTCTGCGGGAACGCGGCGGGAGAAGACGTTCCCGCGGAAACGGAAATCGACGTCTTTCTGCCGCCGGAAATTTTCCGCGCGGACGCGTTCCCGCCGGAAGAAAATTTTTTCGAGCTCGAATCCGGCGGCGAAATTTTTTCCGCCGGAGCGCTGCATTTTCGCCGCTTCGCGACGAAAGGCGAAGCGTTCGCCCCGCTCGTCGCCTCGCAGTTTCGGCAAGCGCTGGAAATTCCCGTCGGCGGCGCGCTTTTCGCGTGGTTTTTCCCCGAAGACGCGCTCGGTTTCCTTAAAACGCCGCCGGCGACGGCGGGATGACGCGCTCCGCGAGCGCGTTCCCGCGCGCAAAAATCAATAGACTCTCAAAACGAGCCAGTAAGCGAGCGACCCCAGCACGAGCGCCGCGCAGAAAACGACGAGCGTCACGCGGGAGCACAGCCGAACCGGCAGATAATCCGCGTTCCCGCAGCCGCACGACGCGCCGGCGTGCTCGCCCTTCCCGCCGCAGCGGCAGGAGGCTCCGCCGCGGCAGCATTCGCCGCGCGAAAACGCCGCCCGGAACCAGCCGAAGTAGTAGCAGATGCCGGCGACGACGCAGGCGAGCATCACCGCGATCGAGCCGTAGAAGCCCGCGCGGAAAAGCACGTAGAGCAAGCCGAGCTTCGCGATGAAGCCGACCGTCGGCGGGATGCCCGCGAGCGACCCCAGCCCGAACGCGAGCGTTCCCGCGAGGAACGGATTGCGCTTGGAAAGCTTTTTGTAGTCGTCGAAATCCTGCAGCGCGTCGTCCTTCTGCGGCATGCGCGCCATCACCGAGAAAATCGGATACACCGTGACGATGTAGACGAACAGGTAGAGAACGACGAGCACCAGGCAAAGCTCCGCCGCGGCGCCGTCGCCCTCTGCGACGACGCTCCCCGCGCCGAGGACGCCGAGCATCAGATAGCCCGCGTGCGAGACGCCGGAAAGCCCGAGCAGGCGCTTCACGTTCGTCTGTCCGAGCGCCGTCAAATTCGCGTAAACGATCGAAATCAGCGTGCACGCGAGCAGAACGGGAAGCAGCTTGTCCCAAACGCCGCTGAAAACCACGAGCATCGGGAGCATCAGGAAAAAGCCCGTCGCTTTGGAAAGCGTCGCGAGGAAAAACGTGACGTGCGTCGGCGCGCCCTGATAAACGTCGGGAATCCAGAACTGCATCGGGAACACGCCGAGCTTGAACATCACGCCGGCGAGCACCATTCCCGCGCCGGCCAGGCCGATCGCGCTGTCGGGATTCTGATCCAGGAAGGAGAAAATCGTGCCGTAACCGAGCGGATCGTTCGCCGCCGTTCCCGCCAGCGCCGCCCCGCCGTAAAGCAGAACGATGCCGAAAAGCATCAGCCCGCCGGAAATGCCGCCCGCGATCAGGTATTTCACCCCGGCTTCCAAGGAATGCGCGTTCCCGCGGTTCGAGCCGACGAGCGCGTAGAGGCAAACCGTCAGCGTTTCGAGCAGCACGAAAAACGCGACGAAGTTGGCGGACTTCAGCAACAGCGACGCCGCCGCCGTCGCGACCAGAATCAGGTGCGTCGTCGCGGGAGCGGAAATTTCCGCGTTGCCTTCGCGCGCGCGACCGACGTCGGCGAGATTGATCGCGAAAAACGCGCAGGCGATGAACAGCGCCGACACGATGCCGCCGATGCCGAAGGGGGCGAAAAGCACGATGCCGCCGATCCCGAAGGGGGCGAAAACGGAGAAGCCGGGCAGCGCCTCTTCCGGAGACGGTTGCGGGAACGCGCCCCCGACGACGCAGATGAACAGCGCGATCAGCGCCGCGCGGATGAAGGCGCCGCCCGCGCGCTTCGCGGCGCAGCTCCCGCAGACGACGTCGAACACGAGCGCCAGCAGCGCGAGCGCGGCGAGCGCGATTTCCGGCAGGCACGCGTAAAGCGTCGAAACGTCCGGCTGCCACGCCTTGTAAAATTCAGCAATAGAGTCCATGGGAAAATTCTCCGAAAAAGCGTTGAAAAAATTTCTTCGAAAAAAGACCTCCGTCATTCAATCGAAATTTTGTCGCCGTCCTCGAGCGGAATGTCCTCGGCGTCGCCGGAGCGCAGTTCTTCGAGGTCGAAAGCGAAGCGCCCGTCTACGCGAAGCACGGAAACGAAGGTCGCGGAAGGATCGATTTTCGTCTGTTCGAACAGCTTCAGCAGCGTCGCGGAAGCTTCGTCCAACGTGAATTCTCCGGGATTTTCCACGGCGCCGGAAACCGAGACCGTGATGGTCTTCGCGAGTTCGCCGGCCGGCGCTCCCGCGTTTTCGCCGCACGGTTCGCAAGGTTCCGCGGGAACGGCGGGCAGCGCGGGCAGCACGCCGTCGAGAATGATGACTTCGCCTTCGACGAGCGGTTCCGCGGGAACGGCTTCTTCGTCCGCGACGACGTCGCCGCGCAGCACGTTCGCGGCGGGAGCGAAGTCCCGCGTCAGCGTTTCGTCGATGTTTTTCGTGATCAGCGACGGAACGAAGCCGACGGCGACCAGCGCGGCGAAAAGAATCAGCGCGGGAACGCGTTCCGCCGGCGTGATGTCGCGCACCTTTTCAAACTGTTCCTCCGTGAGCGCGATCCCGGAATTTTTTCCGTAGAAAATCTTCGCGACGGCGCGCAGACCGTAAATCGCGGAAATCACGATGGAAAGCACGATGGCGCCCAGCAGCCAGGAAGGCTGGATTTGCGCGAGCGAGGCGAAAATCGTGAGTTCGCCCCAAAAGTTGGCGAAGCCCGGAAGCCCGATGCTCGCCATCGTCGCCGCGACGAAGAACGCCGCGAGCACCGGCGCTTTCGCCGTCAGCCCGCCCATTTTCGCCATTTCGTACGTTCCCGTGCGGTCGCAAACGGCCTGCCCGAGGTGGAAGAGCAGCGCGACGGAAAGCCCGTGAGCGAACATCAGCACGACCGCGCCGCCGAGCCCCGCGGTGTTCCCGCCGGAAATCGCGAACGCCGCGATGCCGAGGAAAATCGGCCCCATGTGCATCACGGAGCTGTAAGCGACCATTTGCTTCAGGTCTTTCTGCGTCATCGCGATGAGACCAATCAGCACGATGTTGCCGAGCGCGAGCCAAATGATCCAGTTCTGCCATTCCGCCAACCCCTGCGGCAACGCCAGCGCGCCGAGCTGAATCAGCCCGTAGAGCCCGAACTTCTTGAGCACGCCCGCGTGAAGCATCGAGACCGGCGTCGGCGCGGAGGCATACGTGTCCGGCGCCCACGTGTGGAACGGGAACAGCGAAACCAGAATCCCGAAACCGAACAGCAGAAGAGCGAAAATCACCGAGACGTTCCCGTCGAAGATTTCTCCCGCGGCGACCGCGTCGCGGATGCCGCGGAAACTGAACGGATACGTTTCCGGCAGCGCGAAGTAAAGCGCGACCAGCCCCGCGAGCGAAACCATCGCGCCGAGCGTCAGGTAAATCGCCATCGTCAGCGCCGTCGTCTTGCGCGCATAGCCGCCCCAAAGCAAAATCGCGATGAACGTCGGAATCAGCGCGAACTCGTGGAAAATGTAGAAGGAGAAAACGTCAATCGCCGAAAACACGCCGAGCACGCCGCCGAACATCACGAGGATCACCGCGAAATAAAGCCCGGGCTGCGCGACGTCTTTCGTCGAAAGCGCGCGGATGCCCGCCGCCGCGCCGACGAACGCCGCCATCAGGAACAGCGGCAGCGAAATCCCGTTCAGCCCGAACTGCAGCCAAACGCTCAGCTCGGGAACGCCGAAACTTTCGCACCTGGAAACGAACGCGTAGCCGCCGAGCTTTTCCGCCGACGGGAACAGCGCGAAGAGCGCGAGCGCGATCACCGCGGGAACGCAGAAGCCGAGCCCCGCGACCGCCTTGCGCACGCCGGCGGAAAACCGCCCGGAAAACAGCATCAGCGCCGCGGCGGCAAGCGGGACCGCGACCGCAATTTGCAGAAGCATGGAAGAACCGTTCATCTTGAAAACCTTCCTGAAAAACTTTTACGAAAGAACGCCGGAAACCAGCGCCGCCGCGACGACGAGCGCACCGAACGCCGTCCAGAACACGGGAACGGCGCCGTTCCCGTTCTGGATGAACCGCCGCGAAACGCTGCCCAGCACTGCGGGAATCCCCGCGACGACGCCGCGCACCGCCAACATGTTGATCAGCGCCATGTCGAACAAGGCGACGAGCATCGCGAAGCGCTGCTGAACCTTGGAAATGTACCAGCCGTAAAGCGTGTCCATATAACGGTATTCCAGCGCCTTGTAAATCGCCGGAGAACGTTCCCGCAACCTGTCCTCGCCCGTAGATGTGCGGTAGAAAACGACCGCGAGCCCGAGCCCGACGACGAGAATCGCGACGCCCAGCACGAACATCGGCGTGACCAGCCCCGCCTCGGCGAGCCGCTCATGCAGCTCGTGATAGCCTTCGGAGAAAACCGTCGTCGCCGAAGCCGGGAACAGCGCGTTCATTTTGCCGCCCAGCCAGGAAAGACCGTCCGTTCCCGCGAGAAACCAGCCCGCGCCGAGCGAGAAAATCACGCCGAGCACCACCAGCGGGAGCGTCATCCACGGAGAAGATTCTTTCGCGTGTTCCGCACCGCGTCCGTGCGCCTTCCCGAGGAAGACCATCGCGAACATGCGCCCGATGTAAAGCGTCGTGCCCAACGCCGCGACCGCCAGCGCGATGAACGCGGGCATGTTCCCCTGCAGATACGCGCCGGAGAGAATCATGTCCTTCGAATACCAGCCCGCCATCCACGGGAACGCGCAGATGGAAAGTCCGGCGACGACGAAGGCCGCCGCCGTCAGCGGCATTTTTTTCAGAAGCCCGCCCATCTTCGTCATGTCCTGCTCGTGATGGCAGGCGTGAATGACCGAGCCGGAGCAAAGGAAGAGCGTCGCCTTGAAAAAGGCGTGCATGCCCATGTGCAGCAACGCGATTTCAGGCAAGCCGAGCCCGATCGCCGCGCCCATGAAGCCCAAGTGCGACAGCGTCGAATACGCCAAAGATTTCTTGATGTCCGTCTGCCCGAGCGCGCAAAGCCCGCCCAAAGCCGCCATGCCCGCGCAAAGCCACAGCATCGCCGTCAGCACTTCCGGCGTGAGCAGGAAGAAGATGCGCACCATGAAAAACACGCCCGCCGCGACCATCGTCGCCGCGTGAATCAGCGCGGAAACCGGCGTCGGGCCCGCCATCGCGTCCGTCAGCCACACGTGCAGCGGGAACTGCGCGGACTTTCCGAGGAAGCCGCACATCAGCAGCAGCCCAATCGACGTGAACGTCATTTCCCCGTTCGCGACCAGCGCCTCAAGCTCCGCGAAATTCGTCGTGCCGTACTGCGCGTAGCAGAGAATGATGCCGACGAGGAAGCCCAGGTCGCCCACGCGGTTGGCGATGAACGCCTTCTTCGACGCCATCGACGCGTAGTCCGTGTCGTAGTAATGCGCGATGAGCATGTAGGAGCTGAACCCGACGAGCTCCCAGAAAATGAACGTCATGAAAAGGTTGTCCGCGAGAATAATCCCCAAAATCGAGAACATGAACACGCTCAATCCCGCGAAAAACCGCCCGCGCGCCTTGTCGTCATCCATGTAGCCGACGGAAAACACGTGAATCCAAAACGCCACGAACGTCACCGCGAAAAGCATCGCCGCGCCGTTCCCGTCAATCGAAAGCCCGATCGTCTCAAGCTCCCGAAAACCGCCGAGCGCGAAGCCCGGGAGCGTAGCGCTCGCCGACGGATTCGCGGGATCGAGCCCCAGAAGCAGCGCCAGCGAAGCGACGAGAATCACGCCCGCCGCCGTCACCGAAATCGCGGGAGCGACGATGCGGGAACGCCGGAAGAAAAATGCGGAAACGACCGCCGCCGCAAGCGGCGTGAGCAGAATCACGCGAAGCAGGGTTTCATTGTCCATGGCTGTGAAAAATTCAGTTTTTCAAAGATTGCAGGTCGTCGAGTTCCACTGTCTTGAGCCGGCGGAAAAGCGCGACGATCAGCGCGAGCCCCACGGCGACTTCCGCCGCCGCGATCGTCAGCACGAAAAAGCAGAAAACCGCGCCGTCCATCAGCCCGCAGAACTTGGAAAACGCGACCAGCGCGAGCATCGCCGCCGC
This sequence comes from Candidatus Spyradosoma merdigallinarum, assembly GCA_018713755.1. Lineage (GTDB taxonomy): Bacteria > Verrucomicrobiota > Verrucomicrobiia > Opitutales > UBA953 > Spyradosoma > Spyradosoma merdigallinarum. Next base: position 8,982 of record DVOG01000082.1, read on the forward strand.
CAGCATCATTTCCAGCGACATGTAGACGACGAGAATGTTGCGCCGCGCGACGGCGCCCGTGAGCCCGACGCCGAAAAGCAGCCCGGCAAGAATCAGAAAGTGCGACAAGGTCATGAGAAAACTCCCGATTTTTCAGTTGAAAATCATTTCTGCCCGCAGCAGCCGCAGCAGCAACCGCCGTCTTTTTCCTTCTTCTGTTCCGCGTTCCCGCGGCGACGATGCGCATGCAGCATGAAAACGGAAACCATCGCGGCGAGCAGCAGCAGCGCCGCCGCCTCCACCAGGACGGCGTATTTCGTGAAAAGTGGCCAGCCGAACGCCGTCGGGCTGTCCGAATAGGCGAGCGCGGGAACCTCCGCCGCCGGAAGCGCCTCCGCGGGAACGGAGCCGGACCAGCCGAAAAGCCAGAACGTTCCCGCCGCGCACAGCGCGAAAAACACGGCGCCGCCCAAAGCCGCGCCCGCCCAGCCGCGCTTCAGCGCGGGAACGTCCGGGTCGATCAGCATGACGACGAACAGGAAAAGCACAATCACCGCGCCCGCGTAAATCATGATCAGCAGCGTCGCCAAAAACGGCGCGTCCAAAAGAAAAAGATTCGCCGCGACACCGACGATCGTCACGATCATCGCGACGACGCAGTTCACTGGCTTGCGGTTGACCACGACGAGCAGCGCGCTCGCCAGCGTCAGCGCCGCAAATAGGTAGAACAAAGTATCAGCCATAAGTGCCGAGACTTTAACGCTTTCGCCCGGCGAGAGAAAGAAAAATCTTTTCTTCGCCCGAGCCGCCGGAAGGAAAACGCGGGAGCAAAATCCGCGCGTTGCGCGCGCACGCCGAAAAAACGCGCTTGCGGGACGCAGCCGGAAGGCGTTTCTTCTGAATCCGTCATGAAAAAGACTCTGCAGGAAGCGCCGGGACTTTGCCGCCGGCTCGCATGGAACGAAATCGATCCCGCCTACCTGAAGGCGCTCGTCGCTCTCGCCCGCGACGAGGACATTGCGGGAACGGGACTCTGCGCCGCGCTGCGCCCGGCGCGCGCCGGCGACCCGACGACGGAAACGACCGCCCCGGGCGCGAAAATCGCCTCGGCGCGCTTCGTCGCGCGCAAGCCCTGCACGCTTTCCGGCCTGCCGCTCGTTCCCGTCATCCTCGACGTCTACGGCGGGAACGCCGAAGCGCGCATGAGCGTTTCCGACGGCGAAAGCGTTCCCGCGGGAACCGTCGTCGGGACGCTCCGCGGCGACGCCGCGCAGATGCTGACCGCAGAGCGCGTGATGCTGAATTTTCTCCAGCGCATGAGCGGCATCGCCACGCAGGCCGCGCGCTACGTCGCCGCGCTCGGCGACACGAAGACGCGTCTGCTCGACACGCGCAAAACGACGCCCGGACACCGCGTGCTCGACAAATACGCCGTCGGCTGCGGCGGCGCATGGAACCACCGCATCGGGCTCTTCGACCGCCTCATGCTCAAAGACAACCACCTCGCCGCGGACGAAGCCGCCGCGGGAACGCGCCTCGCGGAAACCGTCCGCCGCTCCCGCGCCGAACGCCCCGACCTGCTCTGCGAAGTCGAAGTCGACTCCCTCGCCCAAATCCCGCCCGTGCTCGAAGCGGGAGCGGACATCATTCTGCTCGACAACTTTTCCCTCGAAAACCTCAAAAAAGCCGTCGCGCTCATCGGCGACGAAGCCTGGACGGAAATCAGCGGCGGCGTTTCGCTCGAGACGCTTCCCGCCCTCGGCGCCGTCGGCGCGGATTTCGTCTCCTGCGGCGCGCTCACGCATAACGTCCCGTGGATCGACATCGGTTTGGACTGGGACTGAGAAAAAATTCTTCCCGCGCGTGCGCCTGCTTTTTCTGACGGATTCTCTCGGCGAAAATTCGCCGGATGCGGACGGGCTCGTCCGCCTCGTCGCGAGCCTGAACGCGTCCGGCGCCGAATGCGCCGTCATTTCTTTTCTCCCCTGCCGGAAAAAGCGGCGGGAACGCATCGCCGCGCTCGGCGTTCCCGTGCGCTACATGCAGGCGTTCAATTCCCGCGTGAAATTTTACGCTCCGGGACTGACGGGCGCCGTCCTGCTCTTTCGCCCCGATGCCGTCGTCCTCGCCGCTCCCGCCGCGCACCTGCACGCCGGCCCGCTTTCCCGCGCCTTCCGCGGCCTGCGCCTCGTCTCTTTCCTGCCGCGCGGGAACGCCGGCGCGCTCTGCCGCCTCGCGCGCAGGCGCTGCGCCGCGTCGATCGACGCGCCGTTCCCGCCGGAAAACGCGCCCGAGGAAACGCAACGCGCCTTTCTCGACGCCTTCGTCGCCGCCCTCGTCTCTTAGCGTGAAAATCGCCGACCGACCGCGCGGACGCTCTTGCGCGAAAAAAGCTTTACGCCGCGAAATCCTCGGTCTATTTTTGCTTTTTTTCCAAATCTGAAGCAACAATGAAAACGACAGACTATCGTAAAAAGCGGGCGGGCGAAATTTCATCCCCCCCCCCCACTTCTTCCGCGATGATTTGATTCGCGGAGGCTCTCCGCTTGCGGGAAAACGCGCGGGAACGACGAAGCCCGAAGCTTTCGTCGCGTTCGCCGCGCTTTTTTGCGCCGCGGCTCTTCCCGCGGCCGCGCAGGAATTCGACCGCGAGCTCGTCTACGACGGCGGCGAGCACCCGTGGGTAGGCACGGTTCCGTGGGTCTACTACAATTGGGGCGGCAATATCGGCGGCCTTTACCATTTCGGAAACGAAACCTCCACCATGGGCGGGATTTCCGAAGAAACCTGGCGCTACGTTTTCAGAGAAGACCACCAAGGCACGGTGAAAATCCTGCATACCGTGTCGCCCGGCGAAATCGTCGTCGAAAGCGGAGATTACGTCTTCGCGCCGGCGGGTTGGGAGGACAACGGACTGCTGAACCAGAGCGTCGACGGCTCCATCAAAGGAAGCGGCGATCTGATCGTGAACGCCGGCGCGTCGCTGGCGATATACATCGACAACGAATACTCGGGCGACACGATCGTTGAGGGAACGCTGACCGCCGCCGTCAACGAAGACTCGGGATACAACACCGGGCACGGCGCGTTCGGCACGGGCACGCTGCGCGTCGGGAGCACGGGAACGGTGAACCTGAACGGGACGGTTCAGAAGAACGCCGCGGCGGAAATCGCGGGAACGCTCAATCTCGGCGAAAACAGATCCGGCGCGACGGCGGCCTACAATCCGTTCGCGGAGGCGACGGGAGCGGTTTCGCTGGTTTCCGGCGGCACGCTCGATCTCGGCGGGAACGCGAACGTCACGATGCCGCTCGCCGTTTCCGGCGGCACGATCGCGCACGGCACGCTGAGCGGGAACGTCGACGTCGCGCTCGATCACGGCGCGGATCTGAAACTCGACGGCGCGACGCTTTCGCGAACCGTTTCCGGCCTTAAACTTTCCGGCGGGAGCGCGGTTTCGCTCGAAAACGGCGCGAGCCTTTCCGTGAACGGGCTCGTCGTCGAAGTTTCTTCCGTCGACGCGGCGGCGATCACGCTGAGCGGGAACAGCGCGCTGACGCTGGGCGGCTCGCTTAAGCTGAACATCGACGACGCGCTGCTTGCGGAACTGCTCGAAAACCAGGGCACGGCGAGCGTTCAGGTCGTTTCCGTGGCGGACGCCGGCGATTCCGGCGCGGCGGACTGCATCAAGGGCACGTTCGCCTCGGTTCAAGTCAACGACGGTTCGCTGTGGACGGCGACGTTCGACCCGACGACGGGCGGCGTGCTCATTTCCGCCGTTCCCGAGCCCGCGTTCATCGGTCTGCTCTTCGGAGCGTTCGGCCTGCTTCACGCGACGCGCAGGCGTCCGCGTTCCCGCCGCCCGCAAGCCTGACGCGCCGGCAAGGGAGCTCCGAAACCGCTCCGCGGCGCGCATTTTTCCGCTTGACGCCGCGCCGCGGAAAAATCTTAATTGCTTTTTCCTTTTCAATTTTCAACAAAGACAGACACAAACAATGCTTCGTATCAGACTGCAACGCCACGGTTCAACTCACGCGCCGATTTACCGCATCGCCGTTTGCGAAAACACCGCACGCCGCGACGGGCGCTTCGTTGAAATCCTCGGCACCTACAATCCTTCGCCCAAAGGCAAGGCGGTCGGGCTGACGCTCGACGTCGCCCGCGCGGACTACTGGCTCCGTTGCGGCGCCCAGCCTTCCGACACGGCGCGCTCCCTGATCAAGCGCGCCCGCAAGGAAGCGGCGGAAGCGGCTCCCGCTCCCGCGGCGGCCTGAGGTTCCGCGTTCCCGCGGATTTCGAAAACGGCGTTTCCCCGATATCGGGCGACGCCGTTTTTGTTTTTTTTTCTTATCTGCCGAAAATTTTCTCCCGCCGTGCGAATCGACATTCTCACGCTGTTTCCGGAAATGGTCTCGGGGTTTTTCTCCGCGAGCATTCTCGGCCGCGCCGTGAAAAAAGGCATCCTCGACATCCGGCTGCACGACATCCGCGACTGGTCGACGGACAAGCACCGTCGCGTGGACGACCGCCCTTTCGGCGGCGGCGCGGGCATGCTGATGACGCCCCAGCCCGTTTTCGACGCGGTGGAAAGCGTGCGCGGGAACGCGCCGGAAGACGCGGGAACGCCCGTCGTCTATCTGTGCCCGGACGGCGAGCCGCTGACCAACGGCATCGCGCGGGAACTTGCCGCGGAAAAGCGACTGATTCTGCTCAGCGGGCACTACGAAGGCATCGACCAGCGCATCCGAGACGCGCTCGTCACGCGGGAAATTTCCATCGGCGATTACGTGCTGACCAACGGGACAATCGCCGCCGCGGTGCTCGTCGACTGCATCGCGCGGCAAATTCCCGGCGTCCTCGGAAAAGAAAATTCCTTGACGAGCGACAGCTTCAATGACAAGCTGTTGTCCTTTCCGCAGTTCACGCGCCCGGAAGTCTTCCGCGATATGCCCGTGCCGCCGGTTCTCCTTTCGGGGAATCACGCTGAAATTCAGCGCTGGCGACGGGAACAGCAGATTCGGAAAACGAAGGAGCGCCGCCCGGAACTTTTCATTTCAAAAGAAAACCAAAAGTCATGAGCCAACAGTTAATCAACTCGCTTACACAAGCACAGCTTAAGCCCGACCGCGCGAACTTCCGCGTCGGCGACGGCGTCCGCGTTCACACGAAAGTGCGCGAAGGCGACAAGGAACGCATCCAGATCTTCTCCGGCATCGTCATCAGCCACAAAGGTTCCGGCATCCAGGAAGCGTTCACGGTCCGCCGCATTTCTTACGGCGAAGGCGTGGAGCGCGTGTTCCCGGTGCACAGCCCGAACGTCGTCAAAATCGAAGTCGAACGCAAGTCCGTTCCGATGAAGGCGCGTCTGCACTATCTCCGCAACCGCCTCGGCAAAAGCGCGACGAAGGTCAAGGAACAGGCGCGCGACGCCTGAGTTCCCGCCGAAAATTTTTCGCGAGCCGTTCCGCCCTCCGCGCGGGAACGGCTCTTTTTTTTTTCGGCGTTGCCGCGGATTCCGCAACTCCGTATTTGTTTTTCTCGTGAAGAATTTTCTCCGCATGCCCCTCTTCGTGCTGCTCCTGCTTTTCGCGGGAACGGCCGTCATTTCCGCCGCGCCGTCCGTCCGCCGCGGGAACGCGCCGCGCCCGGACGTCCGCGCCGCGACGGAAAACCGCAAAGCGTCCGCCGTTTCCGACGACGAAGAAGGCACGCTCTACGAAGGCCGCGAAAACCTTCCCGGGAAAAATTTCGGCGCGGACTGGCCCGACGTCACGCGCATTCCCGACATGCTTCCCGCGCGCACCGTGCAGGACGGACCCGACCGCTGGATTTACGAAACGCAGCACTTCCGCTTCACGGCGGACGCCCCCATCGCGCTTTCCGCAATCAAGGAAATCGCGCGGATTTTCGAAGGCACCTACGCGGCGAACCTCGCGCTTCCGATCAATTCTCCCTGCAATCACCACCAGGTGAACGAGTCGGGCCGGTTCAACGCCTGTTTTTTTGAAAAATACGAAGACTACATCGCCGCCGGCGCCGTCAAGGGCTCCGCCGGAGTCTTCATCCCCGACGGCTGGGGCCGCCTGCAGCACGGGCGCGTGCTCGTGCCGTTCGGCTCGATGGGCCTGGAAAAGCGCGGGAACCGCTACGTCAAGGGCGGACGGCGCGTCGACGCGAAGACGCTTTCGCACGAAATCACGCACCACATGACGATCGGCTCCTACGCCTATCCCATGTGGTTCATCGAGGGCATCGCCGAATACGTCGGGCTGTCCTACGACGTGAACGGGCGCGTCAACTTCGGCGGGAACAAGCGGACCATCGGCGAATTCGTCGCGGGCTTCGGGCGCAAAGGCGGCGGCGGGCGCGCCGTCGGGCGAGAACCGAAAGTCGGAATGACGCTGCAGGATTTCCTGAAATGGAAAAAAAATTTCCTCAACGCGCCGGTCGCCCCGCAGGTCGGCTACGGGCTTTCCGCGCTCCTCGTCTATTATTTTTTCCACCTCGACGGCAAACGCGACGGCGCCCGCGTGAAAAAATACCTCGAAATCATCCAGAACGGAGGCACGCTCGACCAGGCAAACGAGGCGCTGCTCGACGGCAGAACCTGGCGCCGGCTCGAAAAAGACATCTGCCGACGGCTGAATTCCGCGATGAAGGTCGAGCCGCAGTTCCTCCCGGGGCCGGACGGCGCCTGAACGCGCGCGTTCCCGCGAACCACGCCGTTCCCGCCGCACGCCAACGCATTTCTTCTTTTTCCAGCGCATGAACACGCTCCTGGATCTGCTTCAAAAAAGCGCCGATTTCCTCGCGAAAAAAGGCGTCGAGAACGCGCGCCTGCAAAGCGAGCTCCTCTTCGCGGGAACGCTCGGCTGCCGCCGCCTCGACCTTTACCTGCAGTTCGACCGCCCCATGACGGCCGCCGAAACCGCCGCGTTGCGGGAACGCGTCGTGCGCCGCGCGCGCCGGGAACCGCTCCAATACGTCGTCGGCGACGCGCCGTTCCGCACGCTGACGCTCCGCTGCGACCCGCGCGCGCTGATCCCGCGCCCGGAAACGGAGGAGCTCGTCGGCTTCGTCCTCGAAAAACTGAACGCGCACCGCCCCGCGGGAACGCCGGCGCGCGTGCTCGACCTCGGGACGGGAACGGGCGCCATCGCGCTCTCGCTCGCCGCCGAACGCGCGGGAACGCAGGTCGTCGCCGCGGACAAATCCGCCGACGCGCTCGCCCTCGCCCGCGAAAACGCCGAAAAAAACGGTCTCGACGACGCCGTCGAATTTCTGCGCAGCGACTGGTTCGAAAACGTCGCGGGAACGTTCGACGCCGTCGTCTCCAATCCGCCCTACCTGACGGAAGCGGAA
>DVOG01000083.1 GCA_018713755.1 Candidatus Spyradosoma merdigallinarum
AGCGCGGAGAATCAGAGTTTTTTCCGTCCTTCGAAGTGCGCTTCGATTTCTTCGAGCGTGCGGCCCTTCGTTTCCGGCAGGAAGAAGACGGCGGTAATCCAGTAAATCACCGTGCAGCCCGCGCAGAAGAAGAAGATCGTCGAATAGCCGAAGTTGCCGACGACCGGCAGGAACGTTCCCGCGATGACCGTCGAGACGAACTGGTTGATCAGCAACGCGATCGACATGCCCATCGCGCGGATGCGGTTCGGCATCAGCTCGGAGAGCGCCAGCCACACGCAAACGCCCGGCCCCACCGCGTAGGCGGCGATGAAGATCGCGAAGAACATCACGACCAGCCAGCCGTTCGTCGCGCTCGGGAGCGGCCCGACTTCGAACGACTTGACTTCGAATTTCTGGCCTTCCTCCGCGGGGATTTTGATTTCGCGTTCGGCGGCCGGCGTGTCTTCGCGGACGACGAGCGTCTTCACGTTCATGGCGCCGTCGAGCGTGTAAACGAATTTGACCTGCGCGGGAACGAAGGTGTCCGTTTTCATGAGCGCCTGCGTTTCCGCCGGAGAAATTTCCGAGAAATACGCGTATTTCACGACGTGCGTCTTCTTCGCGCCCGTCGCCTCGTCGATTTCTTCGATGCCGGTCTTTTCGTTGACGACGACTTCCGTGCGTTCAAAACCGAACGCCGCCGGGTTGAGCCTGTCGGTGAAATCCTGCATTCCGCGCTCCGAGCGCAGGAAGAGCGCCGCGACGCCGAGCAAACCGACGATGATGCCCGTCGTGCCGAGCGTGAGCAGGAACTTGCGTCCTTTCCGGTCCACGAGCACCATCGCGACGACCGTCATGAGCATGTTCAGAATCTTGACCGTGAGGTCGCCCTGATTCGCGAGATGGCCGTCGAGACCCGCCTGCTTCAGCACGTCGACGATGTAGGCGAGCACGGAGTTGATCCCCGTCGCCTGATTGCACGCGAGGATGACGACCGCGAGCACGAACGGGATGACGTATTTCTTCTTGAAAATGGAGTCTTTCGGCGCGTCGGCTTTCTTGTCGCCCTCGTCTTCCGCCGACGCCGTGGCCATTTCGTCAAATTCCTTCTTGGCGGCTTCGACGCCGCGGGAGCGCTCCAGCGCCTTGAGCGCCGCGTCCTTGCGGTTGCGCTTGAAGAGCCAGCGCGGGGACTCGGAGATGAAGAGCGCTCCGACGGAGAAAATCACGCCGGGGACGGCGCAGGCCCAGAAGATCGCGCGCCACGCGAAATTCTTGGCGGCAAGAATCGCCGCCGCGCGTTCCGCGACCGTGTTGTATTCCGCCGCGGAAATCGTTTCGACGTGATTCGCGAAATAAAGCCCGACCGCCGCGGCGAACACGAGCCCGACCGTGAGCATGAACTGGAACATGCCCGTGCCGAAGCCGCGCTTGTCCGCCGTCAGACATTCCGCGAGATACAGCGGAACGACGACGCCGACGAGCCCCGCCGCCGCGCCCTGCAGGATGCGCCCCGCGACGAGAAACGCGAATCCGTTGGGCAAGCAGATGATCGGCACGGAAAGCACGAAGCAGATGCCCGCGAGGATCATCACTTTTTTCCGCCCGAACAAGTCGGAAAGCGCTCCCGCGAAAAGCGAGGAAAGCACCGAGCCGAGCAGCACCGCCGCGACCACCGTGGAGAGCTGGCCGGGCGTGTAGTTCGTCGTCGCCTGCAGGTACGGGAGCGCCCCCGCGATGACGCCGACGTCGATCCCGTAAAGGAGACCGCCGAGCCCTGCTATGAACAGCAGGTATTTATTGTAGAACGAGGTAGATTTTGACATAGGTTTTTCGAGTAAAACGGATTGAGGAAAATTTAACCGACGTTCCCGCGGAAAACAATGCTAAACAACGCTTATTTCGCGATGAGGTCGTAGGCGCGGTAACCGGAAACGACGACGTCCGCGAACGTTCCCGCGGGGAGATTCTTCGGCACATAGACGACGCCGTCCACCTCGAAGCCGTCCCACGCGCTGCGCGCGATTCCGGGAGAATCGACCAGCACGCGGATTTTCTCGCCGACGCGGGAACGCATCCGCTCCCGAGAAATTTTCTTCAGCAACGCCATCGCCGCGTCGCGACGCCGCTCCTTTTCCGCGGGAGCGATCTGCCCGGGCATCGCCGCCGCGAGCGTGTTTTCCTCGCGCGAATACGCGAACACGCCGACGCGGTCGAATTTCGCCTCTTCGAGAAACGCGAGCAGCTCCGCGAAATCCTCCTCCGTTTCGCCGGGAAAGCCGGCGATGAACGTCGAGCGGATCGCGACGCCCGGAATGCCGCGGCGGATTTTCGCCACGAGCTCCCGGATGAACGCGCCGTCCGTCTCGCGCCGCATGGCGGAAAGCATGCGGTCGGAAATGTGCTGCAGCGGAATGTCGACGTAAGGCACGACTTTGCGGCACTTCGCGAAAACGGAAATCAGCTCGTCGCTCCAGTGCGCCGGGTGCGTGTAAAAGACGCGGATCCAAAAATCGCCGCGGATGCGGTTGAGCGTCCGCAGCAGCTCGGCGAGCGATTCGCCCTGCTCGGAGCTGACCTTCGTCGTCTTGCCCGCGCGCGCGCCTTTCCACGTGTCCATGCCGAAGAACGTCGTGTCCTGGGAAATCAGGTTGATTTCCTTGACGCCGTTGACCTGCACGAGCGTTTTGACTTCGACGGCGATGTCGGCGATCGGGCGGGAACGATGCCGCCCGCGGATGCCGGGAATCGCGCAGAACGCGCAGCCGTGATTGCAGCCCTCCGCGATTTTCACGTTCGCGATGTGCGGGAGCGTGAGCCGCCCGCGCGGCGTCGAAAAATCGGGCAGATACCGCGGGCGCTTCGTCGTGAGCACCGGCGCGGGAACGTCCTTTTTCCCCGCGGCGTTCCCGCAGAGCTTTTCGAGCAGCGGCACGATTTTCTCGAGCTCGTCGATGCCGATGAACGCGTCCGCCTGCGGCATCATTTCGCGCACGGCGTTCCCGTAGCGCTGCGGCATGCAGCCGGCGACGACGATTTTCAGCGGGCGGTTCCCGCGGCGGCGGCGCGCCTCGCGCGCCATTTCCCTGACCGCGCCCAAACTTTCCTCGCGCGCGTCGAGAATGAACGAGCACGTGTTCACGACGACGGCGTCCGCCTCGCGCGGGTCCGCCGTCAGGCGCATTCCCGCGTCGAGAAGCTGCCCGATGAGCACTTCGCTGTCCGACTGGTTTTTCGGGCATCCCAAAGAAACGATTCCTACGGTGAGCATGGATTTCTGAAACGTCGAATTCTGCGGTTTTTCTTTTTCGTCAGCGCGGGAACGGCGAGGAATTTTTCAGTCGAAAATCCCCCACGCCCAGTAGCTTTCGTAAAGAACCCAAAGAAAAAACAGGTAAAGCGCGGCGAGGACGACGCGGTGAATGCGACGCCGCAGGATGTTTTCCGGAGAGCTTTCGCCGGAAAACGGCGATCCGGCGAGCCAGCGCAGCAGCCGCTCGTGCAACGGCGGGCGAATGTCTTTCCACACGTCCGGACGCGCAAAAACGGCGCCGCGGTCGTAGCGCCGCGCGATTTTGCGGAAAATCCAGGACAGCGGGGCGAACATCGCTTACGCGCCGTTTTTCCCGCAGGTGCAATGGCCGCCGCAGGAACCGTCGCCGCGGCAATGCGGCGCTTCCACGACGGGCAGCCCGCTTTCGAGAATTTCCGCGAGCGTTCCCGCCAGATTTTTCCGCGGGAACGCGATTTCGCGCCGTTCCCGCGTGTCGCGCACCTTGACGACGTCCAGCGCGAGCTCGTTCGTCCCGTAAATCAGCGCGTACCGCGCGCCCGTCTGCTCCGCGGCCTGAATGAGCTTCCCGAATTTTCCGTCCCTGAACGCGTATTCGACGCGGAAGCCGCAGGCGCGCAGCATCGCGACGTCCGCCAGCGCCGCGGCGCGGTTTTCGTCGCCGAGCACGACGGCGTAGAAGTCCGGCGCGTCGACGATCTGCGGAAGCAATTTCCGCTCCTCGAGAAGATTGCGCAGCGTGACGTCGCCCATGCCGAAGCCGACCGCCGGCATTTCCGGCCCGCCGAGCTTGGCGACGAGCCTGTCGTAGCGGCCGCCGCCGGCGAGCGCGCGCCCTTCCCCGACCGTCTGGAACGCCTCGAAGACGAAGCCCGTGTAATACGCCAGCCCGCGCACGATCGAAAGGTCGACGCGGACGAAGCCGCCGACGCCGAGCGCGCCGAGCAGCGCGAGCAGCTTTTTCCAATCCTCAAGGCGTTCCCGCGCCTTTTCCGCTCCCGCGCGCGACGCGAAAAACGCCTCGAGCGAGGCGACGTCCGCGAGCGCGACGAACGCCTTCACGGTCGCCAGCGTTTCCGCGGGATCGAGCGGCGTTCCCGCCAGCGCGGCCGTCATCATTTCGACGAGCCCTTCGTGCGCGACGCGCTCCAGCTTGTCGACGACGGCGAGCACGCGAACCGCGGCGGCTTCGTCGGGAACGCCGAGGCTCTCGAGAAAAAGAAACCACAGCGTGCGGTCGCTGAGCCGAATGCGGAAATCGCCCTCTTCCAAGCCGAAAGCGCGCAGCGACTCGACGCAAAGCGCGATGACCTCGGCGTCCGCGGCGCAGCCGGCTTCGCCGAGAATGTCCGCGTTGTACTGGTAAAACGCGCGCAGCCGTCCGCGCTGCTGCTTTTCGTAGCGGTAGTTTTCGCCGATGCCGAACCACTTGATCGGCCGGCGCAGCGATCCCGCGCGAGCGGCGACGAGCCGCGCGAGCGACGGCGTCATTTCCGGGCGCAGGGAAACTTTGCGCCCGCCCTTGTCTTCGAAATTGAAGAGCTGCGAAACGATTTCCTCGCCGGATTTTTCGGTGAAAAGCTCGAGCGGCTCCAGCGCCGGAGCGTCCCATTCCCGGAAACCGAAGCGCTGGGCCGTTTCGCGCCAGCGGCCGAAAATGTAATTGCGCACGGCGCAGTCCTCCGGGTAGAACTCGCGGAAACCGGGAAGCGATTTGAATTGCATGGGAAAAACGATGAAAAAAGATTGACGGATTTTCAGGCGAAAATGTCCAGCCAGAACATCGCGGCGACTTCGCCGACCAGCAGCAGCGCGATGCAGACGTAGACGAAGGTCGTGAAAAAGTCGCGCGCCTGCGGGCGCATGCGGGTCGGACGCGGCTGCGGCGCGCTGCGGTTCTGCGATGGCGGATTTTCGTTCACGGCGGGAAATTAAAGCACAGCCGCGCGCCCGGGAAAAGCAATTAAAATTCCGCGGCGGCGGGAACGTTCAGCGCCGGCTGCGCTGCCGCAGAGCCTCGAAGAGAAAAATCGCCGCCGCGGTCGCGACGTTCAGC
>DVOG01000084.1 GCA_018713755.1 Candidatus Spyradosoma merdigallinarum
ATCCGCACGACGTTCCCGTGCGTTTTCTCGCGACGCCCGCGCGCGGGATTTTTCCTGCGGAGCCCGGCCGATGACGCGCGACTGCGGGAACGAAGACGCTTGCGCGGTTGCAGCCGAAAGCGGGAACGGCCCGCCGTTCGGCGGCGCGGGCTTTCCGCTGCTGTGGCTGCTCGTTCCCCAAATCGCGGCGTTCGCCTTCTGCGGGAACGCCGCGTGGGCGGCGGAGATTCCGCCGTCGCGCTGGGCTCTCGCGGGAGCGCTTTTCCTGTTCGCGTCCGCCGCCGCGAGCGCGGTCGAATGCGCGGCGGAAAAAGGATGCGCCCGCGCTCGCGCCGCCGCGGAGATTTGGAAATTCTGCTTTCCCGCCGCGGCGTTTTTTCTGTTCGCCGCGTGGTGGAATTTTCGCGCGCCGCCGGTCGCGGACACGGCGGGAATGCCGCCGCGCGAGGCGGAAATCGTGCTGCGCGTGGAGCGAAGCTTTTCCGGCTCGGAGAAAAATTTCAACGGCATCGCGCGCGTCGAGAGCATTTCCGGCGGGGACGGCGCGCTTGCGGGAACGCGCGTCTGGTACGCGCTGCCGCGGGAACATCTGGAAAGCGTTCCGGAAGAGGGCGCGCGCATTCGCGCCGCGGGCGTGCTGCAGGGCGTTTCCGCCGAAAATCTTTCGTCGGGGGGCTTCGCCGATTTTCTGCGGCGGGAGCGCGTCTGCTCCGTTTTTTCCCGCGCGGGAACGGCGGAATTTCTTTCGCGCGGCGAAAGCTCGTTCGCGCGGCGCTGCGCGGAGGCGAAGGCGTTTCTGCTCGCGCGGATTTCGGAAATTTCGGAGCCGTTCGGGGAAACATCCGCGCGCACGGGCCGCGTGCTCGGCGCGATGATGCTGGGCGAGCAAAGCCTGCTTTCTCCGGAGCAGAAACGGAATTACCTGCTCACGGGAACGATGCACATTTTTTCCGTCAGCGGGCTGCACATCTCGATTCTCGCGGCGGGGCTGCTGGGGCTTTTCCGCCTGCTGCGCTTTCCGCGCGTTCCCGCGTGGCTGCTGGCGATCGCAGGGCTTCGCCTTTACGTGGAAATCATCGGCGCGCCGCCGCCGGCGGAGCGGGCGTGGACGATGCTCGTCTTTCTTTTTCTCGGAACGCTTTTCGGGCGCGGGCGGCTGCCGTTTCACGGGCTGCTTTTCTCCGCGTTTTTCTCGCTGACGGTTTCGCCGACGCTCGCGGAAAACGTCGGATTCCGCCTTTCGTATTTCGCGGTCGCGGCGATTCTGCTTTACGGCGTTCCCGCGGCGGAGCGCGCGGAGCGGTTTTTCCGCTCGGCGCGGCGGCTGCCGGATGAAATGACGACGCGGGGCGAAAGGCTGCGCGCGCGGCTGCGGCGGATGCTCGCCGGAAATTTCTGCGTGTCTGCGGCGGCGACGCTCGCGGGAACGACTTGCATCGTCGAACTTTTCGGCGTGTGTTCGCTCGTCTCGCTTCTGGCGAATCTCGTGCTGATTCCTCTCGTGGCCGTCGCGTCGTGGGCGGGAGCGGCCGTGCTTTGCGCGGCGTGCCTTCCGGCGGTCGGCGCTGCGGCGGGAACGCTGTTTTACGCGGCCGCGGCGATTCCGCTGTGGCTCGTGGACGAAGGCACGGCGCTGTTCGCGCGGGCTCCGGGCATTTGGTCGTTTTCGTTTCCGTACGCGGGCCTCGGCGCGTTCGGCGGTCTGCTGATGCTCGCGCTGTTCTTTTTCGGCGCCGTGTGGCGGCCTTTTCGGGAACGGCCGTGGCTGCGTTTCGGGCTTCCGCCGTTCGCGCTGTGCGTCTTCCTGCTGCTTTTCGCGCATTAGCGGAGATTTTTCCGCCGCCTCGAGCGTCCGCTTTTTTTCAAACGAAGAAAAGCGCGGCGGCGACGGCGACGAGGACGAGCGCGGTCAGCACGTTCAGCGTTTCGCCGAAGGCGGGGCGTTTTCTCAGCGAAGCGAAGAGCGTTCCCGCGCAGAAAGAGACGACGGAAAAGACGGCGAACGCCTGCAGCGCGAAAACGACGCCGAGCCCGAGCATCGTCAGCTGCGGGCTTTCCGCATCCGCGGGAACGAACTGCGGCAGCAGCGCGAGGAAAAAGAGCGCGACTTTCGGGTTCAGCACGTTCATCAGCAGACCCGTGCGGAAAAGCGCGGGAAAACGCTCGGCGGCGTTCGGCGCCTCCTGCGGATTTTTTTCTGAGGCGTCGGCGGCGGGAACGGCTTTTCTGTTCCGGAACGCTTTGAACGCGAGAAAAAGCAGATAGAGCGTTCCCGCGATTTTCAGCGCCGTGAACGCCGTCGGCGAGCGGCGAAGAATCAGCGAAACGCCGACCGCCGCGAGCGACGTGTGGAAAAACACGCCGGAACAAAGCCCCGCGGCGACGGAGATGCCCGCGCGGGCGCCGCGCGCCAGGCTTTTCGTCGCGACGAAGAGAATGTCCGGTCCGGGAGCGAGCGTGAGCAGGACGGAAGCGGCGAGAAATGAAAGCAGCGTCTGCACGGCGTGCGGCTCAGGCGCCTTCGAACGCGTCGATCGCGCAAAGTCCGCTCGCCATGATGAAGCGGCGCAGCGCGGGCTGATACAGGAACGGGTTTTTCAGCGTCTTGAAAAGCAGCTTCAGCCGCAGCCCGCGGGAACGGGCGCGGTAGTTTTCCGCGAGCGTTCCGAAAATTTCCGCGTCGAGCGGAAGCGCATCCGCGAGCACGCCGGCGAGAATTTCCGCCGAGTCGAGCGCGTAGCTGATGCCTTCGAGCGAGCTCGGCGAAATCAGCCCGGCGGCTTCGCCGACGAGGAACGCGCCGTTCCCGTCGCCGAGGACGAAATCGCTCATGCGTTCCGGACGCAGCACGGCGCAGGCTTCCGTGCGGACGGGATTTTTCAGCGAAAATCCGTAGTCCGTCGCGCGCTGCCGCAACAGCTCGTAAGCGCGCGAGGAATTTTCCCGCGGAAACGCGCCGCCGAAGACGAGCGCGCCGTCTTTCGACGCAGCCCAGCCGTAGCAGTCCGTGAGCCGTTCGTCGAAAAAGCACGCGTAAAGCGGGCGTTCCTGCGCGTCGGAAAACCATTGCTGTACGGCGGTGCAGCAGCGGATTTCGTGCGCGGGGAAAAGCGTTCGGCGCACGAGCGAGGACGCGCCGTCCGCGCCGACGAGCGTTCGCGCGGTCAGCGTTTTTTCTTCGCCTTCGGCGTAGACGCGAATTTCGAAAAGTCCGCGCGCGCCGCGGGAAAAGCCGCGGACGGTGGCGTCGTCGAGCACGAACGCATTCGCGGGAACGAGCGACTTCAGCCAGAGGTCGAAACGGTGCCGGTCCATGTTGACGTAGGCGCGGCGGTATTCGCGTTCCCGCTCCGCGCAGAAGTCGATGGTGCGCACGGAAAAAATCTGCGGGTCGGCGAGCACGGATTTCGGGAGCGCCAGCTTCTGCCGCGCGAGCGAAAGCTGCGCGTCTTCGGCGAGCAGCCCGCCGCAGGGCTTGCGGAAGCCGCCTTCTTCCGGCGCGCGCTTTTTGCGGTCGACGGCGGCGACGTCGAGCCCGCGTTCGGCGAGCAGCCGCGCGAGCGTCGCGCCGGCGGGACCGAGCCCGACGACGGCGACGTCGAAAATGCGTTCGGGAAGGCGCGTCATCCGGGCGTCCTTTTTTTGCGTTTCCCGCGTCAGTCCCGCGGGAACGTCGCGATGCGCTCGACGTATTTCGCGAGAATGTCGAATTCGAGATTCACGGGTTCGCCGGCGCGGCGTTCCCTCAGATTCGTCATCTCCATCGTGTGCGGGATGAGCCAGATGTCGAAGGTGCCGTCGGCGTCGTTGAGCGCGGCGACGGTCAGCGAAATGCCGTCGACGGCGACGCTGCATTTGTAGGCGAGGTATTTGCGGAATTCCTTCGGCGCGCGCACGCAGAGACGGAAATTCGCGCCTTCTTTGCGGAGCGAGGCGACTGTTCCCGTCGCGTCGACGTGTCCGGTGACGAAATGCCCGCCCATGCGCGACTCGGGCGTGAGGCTGCGTTCGAGGTTGACGGCGCTGCCCGGCTTGAGCAGGGAAAAGGACGTTTTGCGCAGCGTTTCGTCGAGCACGTCGAAGACGAGCTTCGTGCCGTCTTTTTCCGCGACGGTGAGGCAGCAGCCGTTGTTGGCGATGCTGTCTCCGACGGCGGGAGCGCCTCCGAACGCCGGCGCGTCCACCGTGAGCCGCCAGACGCCGTTCGCGCTTTTCGTGAGGGAAACGACCGTTCCCGTGGTTTCAACGAGTCCCGTAAACATGATGCTTTTCATGATACCGTCCGCGTTCCGCGTGTAAAACGGAAAACGCGCGGCGGGAACGCGGGCGGAGGCTTCGCCGCGCGCAGAATGTTTTTCTTCACATCCGCGGCGCTTTCGCGCAGACTGTTTTTCATGCAGATCAGATTCATCGATCGCGAAACGGGAACGGAAAAGACGGAAGCCGTTTACGGCGAGGGCGCGTTGCGCTGGGTTTACGAGACGCTGCCCGGGAAGGCCGCGCTCGCCGTGCTGGTGCGCCGCGCGTTTTTCTCGAAAATCTACGGCGCGCTGATGTCGTCGCCGCGTTCCCGCGCGAAAATCGCGCCGTTCATCGAAAAATTCGGCCTCGACGCGTCGGAGTTCGCGGAGCCGCCGTCGTCGTTCGCGTCGTTCAACGACTTTTTTTCTCGGCGCCTCAAGGCTTCGGCGCGCCCGCTCGCGGAGACTGCCGCCGTGCTTCCCGCCGACGGGCGGCATCTCGCGTTCCCGCGCGCGGACGCGGGAGCGACGACGATTTACGCCAAAGGGCAGGCGTTCGACTTGGAAAAGCTGCTCGGCGACGCGGAGGCGGCGCGCCGTTTCAGCGGCGGCGCGCTGCTGTGTTCCCGTCTGTGCCCGACGGATTACCACCGCTTCCATTTTCCCGTCGCGGGAACGCCGGGCGCGCCGCGGCTCGTGAACGGCTCGCTCTATTCGGTGAACCCGATCGCGCTCTCGCGGCGGCTCGCCTACCTGTGGGAAAACAAGCGCGTCGTCGTCGAAATCGACTCCCCGGTTTTCGGTCGCGTGGCGCAGGTGCTGATCGGCGCGACGAACGTCGGAACGATCCGCACGACGTTCACGCCGGGAAAATTCTGCGAAAAGGGCGCGGAGCTCGGTTATTTCCGCTTCGGCGGTTCGTTCATCGCGACGCTTTTCGAGCCGGGAAAAATTGTCCTCGCCGAAGATCTCGTGAAAAACACCGCAGCCGGGCTCGAGACTTTCGCGAAAACGGGCACGCCGCTGGGCGTTCCCGCCGCGGGGAGCTGATGCGATTTTTTCCTCTCCGGAGATCGCGTTCCCGCGTCATTCGGCGCGGGAACGGTTTTTTTCGAGCCACGCGTCCGTGCGGCGGCGGACGTTTTCTTTGAGATTTTCGTAGAAAAACATGTAGTCGTACATGTGCATCACGCCGGCGGGAAAAACGGACTGGCTCGCGTCGTATTCGGCGGGATCGGCTTCGACGACGAGCGCGCCGGATTCCTCTTCGAGGCGCGCGGAGGAAAAATGCGGCACCGTCTTCAGGATTTTTCCCGTCGCGATGTCGAAAATCACCGCGCCCTTGTGGGCGGAGGCGGGAGCGGGCGTGCCGTCCGTCTTCCAGTTGACGGGATTGATGCCGAACGCGCCTTCCCGCAGCACGAAGGAATGCCCGGCGCGCGCGAGCTGCGTGTTGTAGGAAACGATGACGCCGAGATCCGTCTCGCCGCGCGCCGGCTTCAGCCACGGAAATTTTTCCGCGTCCTCCCGCGTGAACGACCAGCCGATCAGATACGCGGCGACGAGGCGTTCCCGCAGGCGCGGGTCGGAAAACTCCGTCTTCATCAGGTCGAGCAGCGCCATGCTCCCTTGGCTGAATCCCGCGAGGATGAACGGGCGCCCGCCGTTGAGATGCCGCAGGTAAAAGCGGAACGCGCGGCGCACGTCGCCGAAGCCGTCCGCCGCGAGCGCCGCTCCCGCGGCGTCGTCCATGTCCACGAGTTCGATGGACGCCTGGCGGTAATACGGCGCGAAAAGATTCGCCGTTCCCGTGAAGACGCCGCCGTTGATGCGGATCTGCACGTCGGCGCGGGCGCGCAGCGCCTCGTCGGACGTATCCATTTTTTCGGGACCGTTCCCGCCGAAAATCGTCGGGTAGACGTAGAAGACGTCCGCGGGCAAGGCGCGCCGTTCCGGCGCGGGCAGGGCGGCCCAGCTTTCGGCGCGGGCGTAGTCCGGCGCGGCGGGAACGGCGGGCGTCCGCGATTCCGGCGCGCGCGCCGTTTCGGGCGTCGCTTCCGGCGGGAGCGGCGCGCGGCAGGCGGCGCACAGCGCGAAAGC
>DVOG01000085.1 GCA_018713755.1 Candidatus Spyradosoma merdigallinarum
GAAATATCTTCCGCATACTGAACGAAGCGGACTCGAAAATCTTCGTTATTCTCGACAATCATCCAATACCCAGGGCGGTCGGCGTATTGGGAGAGCTCCACAAGGCAAACATCCAAATCCGGCGCAGAACTAGCAATGCGAACTGCATAATCTTCCCCGGAATTAACAATTTTAATCCGCCCGTAAAGCTTATAAGCAATCTCTTTCTTCGTTTCAAATGAGCTCCTCACTGTTGATGTTTTTTGGGCGGAAACGGCGCCGGAAAGAAGGATGCCGGCAGGAACGCACAAAACAAGGGCAAGAAGAGAAAGTAAAATTTTCTTTTTCATAGAATTCCTCATAACAAAAAAAAGACAGTTCGTTTTAAATTAAAACGTACATTAGAGCCGCTTTGTTTCACTTTTCTTTTTTCGAAGGCTGCCGCGGTTGACTTTTCCGCCCCCGCCGAGAGAAAGGACGGTCAAAATGATCGACCATTTTGCCGACGTCAGCAAAATGGTCGGAAGGAAGACGTGAGAACCGACGCTCTTCACGCGCGAAGACGCCGTGCGCGCAACGAGTCCAAAAGCAGCTCGCGCAACGCCGCGCCGAAACTCGCGACGCCGCATTCCCAGCGCATCTCGATTTCGCGCAAAAACAAGCCGCCACCCGCCGCAAAACCGCCCGAGATGCCGTTTGAGCACGCTCCAGGCCGCCCGCCCCATTCATGTCTTTTGGGTTTGATTTGTGCATAAAAAAACCTCCGCAAGCTCAGCTTGCGGAGGTTTTATCCCTCCCCTTCGCCTGTTCTATGCCACCCTCAAAAAAAAAAGCGTTCCCGCAGAATCCCGCGGGAACGCTTTTTTTTTGAGCCGACGCCCGAAATCACCAGAAGATGATGTAGAGCGCGACGGTGGCGACGATGACGAACGCGCCGAAGGCTTTCGCCTTCACGGAGCTTTCCAGCGGCACCTCGTTCTTCACGGGAACGATGACCGCCTGGCCGCCGCGAGCCGCGTTGATCGCCGTCAGCAGCGCGCCGACGAGAATGCAGACGATAAGGCAGATCGACATGCGGTTCAGGAACGGGATGTCCGCCGTCGCCGGCAACCATTTCAGCGTGCCGTAGAGCACGACGTTGAGCAGAATGCCGAGCCAGCCGAACACGCGCGGGCATTTCGGAACGAAGAACCCGAACAGGAACACGCAAAGCACGCCCGGAGAAATGAAGCCCTGGAACTCCTGAATGAAGTTGAAGATTCCGCCGAAAACCGGGCTCCCGAGGAACGGCGCCAGCGCCATGGCGATGACGACGCACACGAGAATGCCGATTTTGCCGACCGTCACGAGCTGTTTCGGCGTCGCCGAGGGACTCAGCTTGTGGAAGATGTCCATCGTGAAAATCGTGGACGCGGAATTGAGCATCGAGGCGAGCGAAGAAACGACCGCGCCGAAGAGCGCCGCAAGCACGAACCACGTGATGCCCGGCTTCATCAGGTTTTTCAGCAGCGTCGGGAACGCCGCGTCGTAGTCGAAGCCGATGAGCTTCTGCGAAACGTTGAGATTCAGCGCGGGATCGGCGGCCGCGTTGACGAATTCCTGATTGAGCGCAGCGACTTTTCCGACGTATTCCGAGCGCTGAGCCATCGTGGTCGCGTCGTTCGCGATATCGGCTTCGAGCTCGGCGAAGGCCGTGCGCAT
This sequence comes from Candidatus Spyradosoma merdigallinarum, assembly GCA_018713755.1. Classification (GTDB taxonomy): domain Bacteria; phylum Verrucomicrobiota; class Verrucomicrobiia; order Opitutales; family UBA953; genus Spyradosoma; species Spyradosoma merdigallinarum. The sequence goes on from DVOG01000085.1 coordinate 1,681, forward strand.
CTCGCTGCGCTTTTCCGCGGGAACGTTCAGCACGTTCATGTTGTGCTCGATGAAGACTTTGCCCTGCGCGGCGTTTTCGAGAAGATAGCCGTCGGTCACGTAATAAATCGTCCGGGCTTTCAGCGCGGGATCGTCGTCAATCGTCTGAAGCGCGATTGCGTTCTTGTTGGCCGCTTCCTGCTTGAGGTCGCCGCGATACAGATTGTAGGCGAGGATGCCCGGAATGATGACGACGAACGGAATCAGCAGTTTCAGGAACGCCGCGAAGACGATGCCGGTCTGCCCTTCGGAGAGCGATTTCGCGGCGAGCGTGCGCTGCATGATGTACTGGTTGAGCCCCCAGTAGAAGAAGTTCGGAATCCAAAGGCCGAGGCAAAGCGCCGTCCACGGAATGACGGAGTCGGACTGCGGGCGGATCATGTGCAGCTTGCCGCCGGAAGTGTTGACGCCGTCCTGCGCCGCTCCCGCGTTAAGCTGCAGAAAACGCTCCCAGCCGGAAGCGATCCCGCCGTTCGGCGCGAGCTGTTCCGCGCCCGTCACGACGGGCGAATTCGCCGAGGCGGACTGAATCAGGTGCGACGCCTCCGCCGCGCCGAGCGCGCGCAGCGCCAAAAACGCGACGACGCCGCCGCCGAGAATCAGCCCCGCTCCCCAAATCAAGTCCGTCCACGCGCAGGCTTTCAGCCCGCCCACGTAAACGTAAATCGCGCCGCAGAACGCGATGATGAAGCAGCCGACGAGGATGTTGCTGTCGATGCCGAGCGAGGCGATCGAGCCGAAGTCGATGCCCAGCACGCCCTGCTGCCCGAAAAAGAACACCGCGATGACTTTCGCGCCGGAATAAATGACGCCCGCCGTCGGAACGCCGACGAGGATGAAAATCGTCGAAATCGCCATGATGGTGCGCGCCAGCGGATTGTAGCGCGATTCCAAAAATTCCGGGATCGTGTAGACGCCGCAACGCAGCAGTTTGGGCAGGAAGAAAAACGCCACGAAGACGAGCACGATCGCCGCGAGCCATTCGTAAGACGCGATCGCGAGGCCGAGCCAGTCGGCCGCCTGTCCCGACATGCCGACGAACTGTTCCGTCGAAATGTTCGCCGCGATCAGCGAAAAGCCGATCAGCCACCAGGACAGCCCGCGCCCGGCGAGAAAGTAATCCGCCGCGCTGCTGTCCTTCCCGTCGCTTTTCTCTTTTTCCTCTTTCTTGGGCCGGGCCTTGTAAATCCCGAGCCCGATGACGCCGACGACCGCCACGCAGAAGAGCACGACGTCGAGCATGCTCATCACGTCCGAAGCGGGATGCGCCGCCGCTTGAGCCAGTAAACCAGTAAGCATAATTTTATCTTAGGGTTGTTGAATTGATGTGGGAAAACAAGCGTTCCCGCGGATGCGGGAAACGGAAAAAAGGTAAGGAAACGCGCGGGGAAAAGCAAATAAAAATCGCCGCGGGAACGAGAAAAGCGCGTCGTTCCCGCGGCGAACGGAAATCCGGGCTCACCACACGGCGCCGGGCCAGTCGGTCTGGCTCCACGCGTAGGCGCGCGCGAGTTCCCGCCCGAAAAACGGCCCGCGGTAAACCATGCCCGTGTAAATCTGAATCAGCGCCGCGCCTTCGGCGAAAAAGCGGTCTGCGTCCGCGCCCGAGCAGATGCCGCCGCAGCCGATGACGGGAACCTTCCCGTTCGTCTCGCGGACGACGTAGCGCACGACGTCGAGCGCGCGGCGCATGAGCGGCGCTCCGGAGAGCCCGCCTTTTTCCGGCACGTCCTTCAGCGCCTCGGGACGCGACGTCGTCGTGTTCGTCGCGATGATTCCGGAAAACTGCGTTTCCTCCACGACGGAAAGCACGTCGTCGATTTGCGGGAACGTCAGATCCGGCGAAATTTTCAGCAGCAGCGGGAGCGGCTTTTCTCCGCTTTTTTCCGCCAGCGCGCGGTTTTCCTTCTGAATCGCGCCCAGCAGCGCGACGAGACGGGAACGCTCGTGAAGCTCGCGAAGATTCGGGATGTTCGGGCAGCTCACGTTGATCGTGACGTAATCCGCGTGCGGCGCAAGCAGCCGGAACGACGCCAAATAATCCTCCGCGGCGTTCTCCATCAGCGTCAGCTTGGATTTGCCGATGTTCACGCCGAGCGGGCAAACGCGCGCGCCCTTTTTCGGTCCGGAAGCGAGGCGCCGCGCGATTTCCTCCGCGCCGTCGTTCGGAAATCCCATGCTGTTGACCGCCGCTTCCTGCTCGGGAAAACGGAAAATGCGCGGCTTCTCGTTCCCGCCCTGCGAAAGCCGCGTGACGGTGCCGACTTCGACGTGCCCGAAGCCGAGCGCGCCGCCCGCCGTCCAAATGCGCGCCTGCTTGTCGTAGCCGGCGGCAAGCCCGACGCGGTTCGGGAACTTCAGTCCGAAAAGCTCCGTCGGCTTCTGCTCGGGAACGTTCCCCGCGTGCAGATTGAAACGCTGCAGCAGCGCCGCGACCGGCCGCGCCGCCGCGAGCGCGCGCAGGGCGAGGAAACTCGCGTCGTGCGCCTTTTCGACGTCGCCGCGAAAAGGAAAGCCTTTGCGGAAAATCAGCGGCCGAATCCAACCTTCGTAAAGATAGTCCATAGCTTGTGTTTTGTTTTCCGCAAAATACAGCGCGTCCTCCGTTCCCGCAACGAAGAATATCGCGAATACGCCCGAAAGCAGGCGCGCGTTCCCGACGGCGCGCCGCGGATCCGCGCGGAAAAAACTTACGCCGCCGCGATTTCGTCAAGCGCCGCCGCGAGATTTTCCGGCTTCGCGTCGGGAGAAATGCCGTGCCCGAGATTGAAGATGAAGCCGCGCTCGCCGCGCATCTCGTCCAAAATCCCCCGTACGCGGGAACGCACGGCGCGCTCGTCGGAAAAACACAGCACGGCGGGATCGAGGTTTCCCTGAAGCGCGAGGCGCGGTCCCGCGATTCGGCGGACGTCGGAAAGCCGCCGCGTCCAGTCGACGCCGAGCACCTGCGCGCCGGCGTCCGCGATTTCCCGCGCGAAGTGCGCCATGCCTTTGGCGAAAACGATGACGGGAACGCCCACAGGAAGCGCCGCGGCAATGCGCCGCATCCAGCGCAGCGAAAGCCGCTCGTATTCCGCCGCCGGACAAAGCGCCGCCCACGAATCGAAAATCTGAACCGCGTCCGCTCCCGCGGAAATCTGCAGATTCAGCGACGCCGCGACCGCGTCGGAAAGCTTCTCCATCAGCGCGTCGAAAAGCGCCGGCTCCTCCGCCGCGAGACGCTTGATTTTCGCAAACTGCCGCGCGCTCCCGCCCTCGACCATGTAGACGGCAAGCGTCCACGGAGACCCGGCGAAACCGAGCAGAGCGCGGGAACCGCCCAGCTCGGCGCGGACGAGGCGCAGCGCGCGCGCCGCGAAATCCAGCCGCGCGGGAACGTCCTCCGGCGAGCCGAGCGCGCGGATTTTTTCGGCGGAATCGAGCGTGAAGTCCATCGCGATGCCGCCGCCGTCGCGAAAGGCGTAGCCCTGCCCCAAAGCCTCGGGAACGCTGAGGATGTCGTTGAAAAGAATCGCCGCGTCGAGTTCGGAGAAACGGCGAATCGGCTGCAGCGTCGCCTCCGCCGCGAGTTCCGGCTCGTGCACGAGCGCGGAAAAACCGTATTTTTCCTTGAGCGCGCGATATTCCGGCAGGTAGCGCCCCGCCTGACGCATCGCCCAAGCGGGAACGCGGTCCGTCGGCGCGCCGAGGCACGCCGACAGGAACCTTTCGCGCGCGCCCGATCTCAATCCCACTGGTTGTTCAGGTTTTCGGTTTTCACGTCGTTCATGTCGAAATTCCGCGTTTTGCATCCGCGGATCGGGCGCGCCTCGATCTGTTCGAATTCGACGACGTCCACCTGATTTTTTCCGACCTTGAGGAACGGAGCCGGGCAGAACAGACGCAGCTGCGGACCGACGGGCCTGCCGTCGAGCGCTCGGCTCCAGTAGCGGCCGAGATTGTGCCCGTTGACGTAGAGCACGCCCTTGCCCCACTGCGACATGTCCAGGAACGTGTCGCCGACTTCGGAAAGCTCGAACGTTCCGCGGAAATGCCCGCCGAGCGCACCCGCGTCGCGCGCGGATTTTTCCGCCGCGGCGACGGAGGCTTCCGTGAGCGGCTTCGGCGCGACGACCCAGTTCCCGAGCGGCTTCCCGTCGAGCCGCACGGCGCCGACGATGCCCTTGCGGTCTTTTTCCATCGAACCGCCGCGGTTGTCGTAATTGATGTGCCCCATGCCCTCGACCATGATCTCAAGCGGCGTTCCCGCCTTTTCGCGCGCGGGAACGGAGACGGGAGCCTTTTTCATGCGGCGATCGACGGTCGCGATCAGCTTGCCGTCAAGATAGACGTGCGCGTAATCGTGAATGCCGTCGAAGTCCAGCGTTCCCGCGGGACCGGCGGGAACGGTCGTGCGGTAGAACGCCAGTCCCTGATTCTGTCCGAACGCCTCGAAATACGGCGCGGTCTTGAATTTTTTCCCGTTTCCGAGCGGCTGAAGGCCGTCGCGCAGATTCGCGAAAAATTCCGGCGTGAAATCGGCGATTTCGACGACGGGAATCGGCGCGGGAATGGGCGGGAGCTCTTCCTTGCCTTTGAGCGCGTCGGCGATGATTTGACGATACTGGTGATATTCCTTGGTCGGGCGCCCCTGTTCGTCGATCGGCGAGCCGTAGTCGTAGCT
>DVOG01000086.1 GCA_018713755.1 Candidatus Spyradosoma merdigallinarum
CCGAAAGCCCCCGCGGTTCCGCCGATGCCGGCGTTCGGCGCGCCTCGTCCCGCTCCGGCGGTTCCTCCGCCTTTGGCGAAACCCGCGGCCGTTCCTCCGCCCGTTCCCGCGCCGGCTGCTTTTCAGCCGCGCCCGGCTCCGGTTGCGTCGGCCGTTCCGCCGCCCGCGCCGAAAGCGCCCGTCGTTCCGCCGCCCGCGCCGAAGATTCCGGCCGCCGTTCCCGCGCCGACCGTGGCGCCGAAGGCGCCGGCGGTTCCTCCGCCTTTGCCTTCGGCGCCGAAAATGCCCGCGGTTCCCCCGCCCATGCCCGCGCCGGAGTCCGGAAGCGCCGCGTCGGAGGCTCCCGCAGCCGAAACGCGGAAAAAACTTTCGCTGCGCGCTCCCGTCGTCGTGCGCGACCTTGCCGCGGCGCTGGACATCCGCCCGTTCCGCATCATTTCGGAACTGATGAGCATGGGCATTTTCGCCTCGCTCAATCAGGACATCAAGGATGAAGTCGCCGTCAAAATCGCCGACAGCCACGGCGTCGATCTTGAAGTCAAGCATCGCGAAAAGGGCGGCGCGCAGCAGGCGCAGAAGCCCGCTCCCGAAATCAAGGAGCCGGAAGACGACGAAAAGGACAAGGAGCCGCGCTGCCCGGTCGTCTGCGTGCTCGGGCACGTCGACCACGGGAAGACGACACTGCTCGACTATTACCGCAAGTCGAACGTGACCGCCGGAGAAGCCGGCGGGATCACGCAGCACGTCGGCGCCTACACCGTCGTGCACAACGGTCAGCGCATCACTTTTTTGGATACGCCCGGGCACGCGGCGTTTTCCAAGATGCGGGAACGCGGCGCCGCGCTCACGGACATCGCCGTGCTCGTCGTCGCGGCGGACGACGGCTTCATGCCGCAGACGGACGAAGCGCTGAAGTTCGCGCAGAAGAACAACGTGCAGATTGTCGTCGCGATCAACAAGTGCGACGCAAAGGGCGCGAACGTCGACCGCGTGAAGCAGCAGATGCAGCAGCGCGGGATCACGTCGGAAGACTGGGGCGGCTCCGTGCTGTGCGAAGCCGTTTCCGCGCTCAAGGGGACGAACATGGAAGCTTTGCTCGACGCGATTCTGCTTCAGGCGGAAGTCATGGAGCTTAAGGCGAACCCGAAGCGTCCGGCGGAAGGCGTCGTCGTCGAAGCGCAGATGGAGCAGGGTCGCGGTCCGACGGCGACCGTCATCGTTCAGCGCGGCACGCTGAAGACGGGCGACGCGTTCGTCTGCGCGCAGCATTTCTGCCGCGTCCGCGCGATTCTCGACGAATACGGCAAGCCCTTGAAATCCGTGGCGCCGGGTAATCCCGGACGCGTGCTCGGCTGGTCCGGCGTGCCGTCCGCGGGATCGGTTTTCTCCGTCGTCAAAAACGCGCGCGAAGCCGAAAAGATCGCGGAAGAGAACAAGTACAAGCTGCGCAAGGCGGAAGAAGCCGAGGCAGAAGAGGCGAAAGCCGCGGCGAGCGCAGCGCAGAAAGGCATGTCCGATATGGACTTGCTCAATTCTTTGCTCAAGGAATCGAACGAAAAGGTTTTCCGCTGCGTGCTCAAGGCGGACGTCGACGGCACGCTGGAAGCGCTCGAGGGAGCGCTGCTCGGCATCAAGTCCAAGCGCGTGAAAATCGAAGTCGTCGGCGGTTCCGTCGGGCCGATCACTCCGGGCGACGTCAACACGGCGTCGGCGGCGAACGCCGTCATCGTCGCGTTCGACGTGAAGCAGGAAAATTCCGTTCCCGCGATGCTCAAGCGTCTCGGCGTCAAAGTCATCGCGCACGACATCATTTACATGCTGCTTGACATGGTCAAGGAGGCGATGGCGGAGCTTCTCGATCCCGAATACAAGGAAAACGCCGTCGGCGAGGCGGAAGTCCGCGCGATCTTCTCGCTCGGGAAAAACAACAACGTCGCCGGTTCCATGGTGCTCGACGGGAGCATTCGCCGGGACTTCAACGCGCGCGTCGTGCGCAAGGGAGAAGTGCTGCACACGGGGAAAATCGACACGCTCAAGCGCTTCAAGGACGACGTCACGGAAGTCAAGGCCGGTTACGAGTGCGGCATTCGCGTGACCGGTTTCGACGAATATCAGGAAGGCGACCGCATCGAGTGTTTCGAAATTCTCGAAGTGCGTCCGTCGCTCTGAGTCTGCGCCGTCGTCGCAAGAAAAAGCGCGTTTCCGCGGAGATTTTCGCGGGAACGCGTTTTTTTAGTTGCGGGAACGCCGAAGATTCTGCATTTTTGCTTCTCACATTTTTTTATACGCCAACTTTCAGAACCAGTAAAACATCATGCCGAGAGAAACCGTTATCATCGAATGCACCGAAGCGCGCAAAGAAGGAAAAAATCCTTCGCGTTACATGACGACGCGCAACAAAAAGACGATGCAGGCGAAGGTCGAAAAGATGAAATACAATCCGAGCCTTCGCCGCCGCACGCTTCACAAGGAAATCAAGGGCTAATTCCCCGCTTTTCCCTTGTTAAAAAAACTCCCGCCGGTTGCGGGAGTTTTTTTTTGTCGAAAGCTGTGTGCGGTTAAACGTTTGTTCGGGCAATTTCGCCGCGCGTTTTGAAAAAGAAAAACGTTCCCGCAACGAGCCCTCCGAGCGTGTCGCAAAGAATATCTTTCTGCGCGTCCCAAATATCGCCCTGCGAGCCGAGAAACGCGGCTCCGGCTTCGCCTCCGTCGTAGGCGGCATAAAGCCATTCGACAAGTTCCCAAAGCCCGGCAACGGCGACGATGACGAAGAATCCTCCGGCGGCAGCGGCGAAAATTCCGTTCGTGATTTTTTTGCGAAACAGAAATTCCGAAATCAAAAGGGCGTTCAGCCCGACAACAAAGTGCGCGATGCGGTCGAAGTGGTTGCGCTCAAACCCGAAACGACCTTGCGTCAGCGGAACCGCCTCAAACGTGTAGTGCGCTCCGATTGACTGTAAAATACACCAAGACGCGGCAATCGCGTAGGCGGTGTTTGAAAATCGGAAACGCGGGAACACCGCCGCCAAAAATCCCCAGTAGCCGAGACACCAAAATATTTCCAAAAACCAAACGCTTCCCGACGGCGGATTAATCGCGGAAACGACAACGGCGACGGGAACGCTCAGAGCAAGCAGGAGAGTCGTGCGGTTTTGTGTCATCATACCTTTTGACGCTATGCGTTTTTCGGATTTTCTCAAGCGCGTTCCCGTTTCAACGGAAGCGATATTTCTCTTGCGCTTCTGATGCCCTACCTTGACAAGATGCGGGCGTGTTTGATTTAATTGAAACTTTATTTGTAAGTCCTCATGAACAAGCTCCCACGCATCGTCATCACAGGCGTCGGATTGACCGCGCCGAACGGGAATACGCTTGCCGAATTTCGCGCCAATCTCCTTGCCGGGAAAGCGAACATTCGGGAAATCGACGTGCGCTACATGGGGAAGCATCCGGCGGGCATCTGCGATTTCGACGCGACGAAATACCAGACGCGCCGGGAACTGCGCACGAGCACGCGCGCCGGGAGCATCGCCATTTATTGCGCGCACGAGGCGATCGCCGACTCTAAAGTCGATTGGGAAGGGCTCGACAAGGCGTGCGTCGGCGTCTACGTCGGCATCACGGAGCACGGGAACGTCGAGACGGAAAACGAAATCTACGCCATTTCCCAGTTCGGCTACGACACGAAATTTTGGACGCACCACCACAATCCGCGCACCGTGGCGAACAATCCCGCAGGCGAAGTGACGATCAACATGAAGATCACGGGGCCGCACTACACGATCGGGGCGGCGTGCGCGGCGGGAAACGCTGGCGTGATTCAGGCCGCGCAGATGCTTCAGCTCGGCGAAGTCGATTTCGCCGTTGCCGGCGGCGTCTCCGAATCGCCGGGAACGTTCGGCATTTTCGCCGGCTTCAAGAATCAGACGGCGCTCGCCTCGAATCCCGATCCGAACAAGGCGTCGCGTCCGTTCGACAAGGCGCGCAACGGGATCGTCATTTCCGAAGGCGGCTGTCTTTACACGCTGGAACGGTTGGACGACGCGCTCGCGCGCGGCGCGAAAATCGTCGCCGAAATCGCCGGCTGGTGCATCAATTCCGACGCCGGGGACACCGTGCTCCCGGACGCGTCGCGGCAGGCGGAATGCATGCGGCGAGCGCTCGCCCGCGCGGGAATGCGCCCGCAGGACGTCGACATCGTGAGCACGCACGCCACGGGAACGGGGAAGGGCGACGAGCAGGAAATGACCGCCATGCGCGCGGTTTTCTCCGATTGCCCGAACACGAAAATCAACAACGCGAAGGGCTTCATCGGGCACTGCATGGGCGCGGCGGGAACGCTCGAGCTCGCCGGAAATCTCGGTTCGTTCGACGATTTGACGGTGCATCCGTGCATCAACATCGACGAACTCGATCCCGCGTGCGCGATGCCGGGACTCGTCATCGGGAAGCCGGAAAAAACGGAGAAAGTCGACGTGATTCTGAACAATTCGTTCGGGATGCTCGGCATCAATTCCACGCTGATCGTCAAGCGCTTCGTTCCGTAAGGCGCCTGTTTCTTTTTTTTTCAGACTCCACAAACAGACAAAGAAAATGACTGCAGAAGAAATCAAAAAAATCGTTCTCGACATCGTCGCCGACATCGCTCCCGACGAAGATCTCAGCAACGTGAAGCCCGACGTGAAGCTTCGCGAGCAGCTCAGCCTCGACTCGATGGATTTTCTCGACATCGTGATGGAACTCCGCAAGAAATACGGCATTGAAGTTCCCGAGGCGGATTATCCGCGCCTCGCGTCGCTCGACAGCTGCGCGGAATACCTCGCGCCGAAATTCGCCGAAAAAGGAAAGTGATTTCCCCTCCGCGCCGCGCGCGAAAAGTTCGGAAGCCGGAACGCGTTCCCGCGGAATCCGGCTTCCGTTTTTTTTGTCCCGCGGGAACGACTCTCGAGAAGAAGAAAAAAAAAACTTTGCGCCTCCGCCTTGTCCGCGGCAGAATAAACACGATATGACGACAAAACCCGACTCCCCCTCGTCTGCGCGAACGGAAATCGACGCCGATTCGGAAATTGACGCGTCCGCATTTTCCAAAGCCGCGGAAGAATCTTTCGCCGAAAACCCGGCGGAAGAAGTCGACACGTCCGTGTTCGCGCTCGACAAAATTCCCCCGGAAGAGCGAGACGCCTATTGGCGCAAATACATTTACCGCGCGGACAAAGAGCCGCAGCTGACGGTTCGCGGCGCGGTTTTCGGCGGCTTCATCGGCATCCTCGCCTGCGCGTCGAGCATGTACACCTCGCTGAAAATCGGCTGGGGTTTCGGCATCGCGCTCGTCGCGGTCATTCTTTCCTTCGTCGTGTTCAACGGGCTTCGGATGTTTTCCGGCGGGCGCATCCGGCAGATGGGCGTGCTGGAAAACGCGGCGACGTCGTCCGTCGCCACCGTCATCGGGATGACGACGACGCACACGGTCGTCGCGGCCTTCGGCGCGCTGATGCTGCTGCAGGGCGTTCCCGCGCCGTGGTACAAAATGGTGCCGACGATTTTCTTCGGCGCGATGCTGGGGACGTGCATCGCGATCCCGCTGAAGCGCGCGCTGATCAACCAGGAACGCCTGCGCTTCCCGAGCGCGATCGCTTCGGCGGAAACGCTGAAATCGCTTTACGCGAAGGGCGGGAGCAAGGTCACGCGCAACAAGGTCGCGACGCTGCTCATTTCGCTCGGCTTGGCGGCGCTGCTCGGCATCATTAAGCAGATGCCGACGCTCGCGGCGGCGTTCGCGGAAATCGGCAAGGAAAAAGTCGCGGCGTTCTGCACGCGCCTGGCCGTCGTTCCCGACGCGCTTCATCTGCCCGCGTTTCTCAACCCGCTGAAACTTTGGGGCGGCATTCACGGTGCTACAGTCGTTTCCGACACGAACGCGGACGAAACGCTGCGGGAAGGCGTCGCCGTCGTCGGCGGAAAAATCGCGACGACCGTTCCCGAGGACGCGAATCTTCCGGGCATTTCCCTGGATCCGTCCGTGCTGCTCATCGGCGCGGGAATGCTTTGCGGGATGCGCGTTTCCCTGACGATGTTCTTCACGGCGATCGCGCTGGACTGGTTCATCGCGCCGTGGCTGATTTCCCAGGACATTCTGCACGCGGGAACGGACATTTTCCGCAATATCGAGACGGTGGTCGACGCGGACGGAAATTTCGCCGGATTCCGCGTCGTCTACTGGTCGCTTTGGATGGGAACGGCCGTCATGGTGATGGCGAGCTTCACGGCGCTGGCGTTCCAGTGGCGCACGATCGGCCGCGCGTTTTCGAGCATTTTCCCGAAAAAATCCGGAGCGGCGGAGGCCGACGATCCCGTCGCCGACGTCGAAGTGCCGATGAAATGGTTCGTCATCGGCGTGATTCCTTCGGCGATCGGGCTGATCGCCACGCTGCATTTCGCGTTCGAGACGGCGTGGTATCTCGGCGTGCTCGCGATTTTCCTCGCGGGAGCGTTCGGTCTGATTTGCGCGCGTTCCTGCGGCGAAGCGGACACGAACCCGATCGGCGCGATGGGGAAAATTTCCCAGCTCATTTATTCCGTCATGCCTGGCGCGCGCGGGCACCTGCAGACGAACCTGATCACCGGCGGCGTGACGGCCGCCGCGGGCGGCGCTTCGGGCGACTTGATGTCCGACATGAAGCTCGGCAACCTTCTCGGTCTCAAGCCGCGGATTCAGTTTTTCACGCAGCTGCTGGCGATTTGCATCGGCACGGTGATCGTCGTTCCCGTGTGGCGTTTGCTGGTCCCCGACGTCGCCGCGCTCGAAAAATATCCGGCGCCGCCCGCGCGCATGTGGAAGGCCGTCGCGGAATTTCTGAACGATCCGACGATTTCCCTGCCGACGACGGTTTACTGGGCGATGAGCATCGGCGCGCTGATCGGCATCGCGATTCCCGTCTGCGAGCGGCTGTTCCCGAAGGCGCGCCACCTCATGCCGTCCGCGATCGGGATGGGCATCGTGCTGACGCTGCCCGCCGCGTTCAGCAACGCTTCGTCGTTCGCCATCGGCGCGATTTTCATTTGGGCGTGGAACAAGCTGCACAAGAAAAGCGAAGAGGAATACTCCGTCGCGCTGGCCTCCGGGCTGGTCGGCGGCGAGTCCATCGCCTGCGCGCTCGCGGCGATGACGGCGACGGCGGTGCTCATGTTCGGCTGAGAAATTCGCCGCGTTCTTGTCTTGCGCGCGAAAAGCGTTCCCGCGGGAATGTCCGCCGGGAACGCTTTTTTTTTTCCGCCGGAGAAAAGGCGGCGACGCGCGGCCTCGTCGCCGCGAAGGAAAAAAACGGTTGCGGCGTTTCGTCGTTCCCGCGAAAATACGCGCCATGCATAAATATTTTCTTCTGCTCGCGTTGCCCGTCGCCGTTTTTTTCGTGAGCGGCTGCAATCCGTTTTCCTATTTCATGATTTACGAATATTCGTCGTCGGAAAAGCCGGACACCGTCGCCGACGAACGCATGACGGAGCTTGAGCAGGCGCGCGAGCAGCGCATGGCGCTCAACCCGAACTATCGCGAGGCGGAAATCGAGGCTTACCGCCGTTCCCGCGGCATTTCCGCGCCGACGCAGCACGTGGACACGCGGCCGGTTTCCACGGATGAGCTGCGTGCGCGTTTGGAAAAACAGGCGGCGGAACGCAAGAAATAATCTCCGTCTCGAGGCGGCGCGTTCCGATTTCCCGCAATCGCGCGCCGCGCCGTTCCCGCTTTCCGCGCCGTGCTTCGCTTCATTCTTAAGCGCCTGCTCGAAGCCGTTCCCGTGCTGTTCGTCGTGGCGACGCTCGCGTTTTTTCTCGCGCGCTTCGCTCCGGGCGGGCCTTTCGACGAGGAGCGCGCGCTTCCGCCGAACGTCAAGGCGCAACTCGCCGCGCATTACGGCTTGGACAAACCGCTCGGCGAGCAGTATCTCCTTTTTCTGAAAAACCTTGCGCGCGGCGACCTCGGCCCTTCCTACAAATATCACGGCTGGGACGTGGACGAACTGATCGCCGACCGGATTCCGACTTCGCTCGCTCTCGGCGCGGGAGCGCTCGCAATCGCGCTTGCCCTCGGCATCCCGCTGGGCGCGGCGGCGGCGATGCGCCCCGATTCCGCGGCGGATCGCCTGCTCACGGGAGCGGCGACGCTCGGCATCTGTCTGCCGACGTTCGTCGTCGGGCCGCTTCTCGTGCTGCTTTTTTCGAACGCGCTCGGCTGGCTTCCGGCGTCGGGCTGGAATGCTCCCGCGGATTTCGTGCTTCCCGCGGCGACGCTCGGTTCGGCCTACGCCGCTCCCGTCGCGCGGCTCATGCGCGCGTCGATGCTTGAAGTGCGCGCGCAGGATTACATGAAAACGGCGAAGGCGAAAGGGCTTTCGCCCGCGCGCATTTATTTCGTGCACGGTCTGCGCAACGCGCTGTTGCCCGTCGTGACGTACGTCGGGCCGACCGCCGCCGGGCTGATTTCCGGCTCGTTCGTCGTCGAGTCGATGTTCAACGTTCCCGGCCTGGGGCAGTTTTTCGTCAAAGCGGCGTTCAACCGCGATTTCACGATGATCGTCGGGACGGTGCTTTTTTACGCCGCCGTGCTGGTCGCGCTGAACCTGCTGGCGGAAATCGCGCTCGTGAAACTCAATCCGCGGCTGAAATATGAGTGACTCGGAAAAGAGAGCGGCGGACGGGCGCGCCGCGGTTTCGCCGCTGCGCCGTTCCTGCGAGCGCTTTTTCGAAAACCGCGCCGCGGTCGCCGCGGGAGCGTTCGTGCTGCTGATGCTCGCCGCTTGCGCCTCCGCGCCGCTGATCGCGCCGTTCCCGTTCGAGGCGCAGGATTTGGAGCTCGGCGCCGCGGGACCGTCGCGGGAACACTGGCTCGGAACGGACGCGCTCGGGCGCGACGTTTTTTCCCGTCTGCTTTACGGCGGCGCGGTTTCGCTCAAAGTCGGGCTGATCGCGACGGCGGTTTCCTGCGTAATCGGCGTTTTCTACGGCATGGCCGCCGGCTGGTGCGGCGGCGCGCGCGACAGCGTGATGATGCGCCTCGTCGACATTCTCTACGCGCTGCCGTTCACGCTTTTCGTCATTTTGCTCACGGTGCTGTTCGGCCAGGAACTCTGGCTGATTTACGTCGCCGTCGGCGCGGTTTCTTGGCTGACGATGGCGCGCATCGTGCGCAACCAGACGCGGGAACTGCGCGCGCAGGCTTTTGTCGAGGCCGCGATCTGCATGGGGCAGACGCCGGCGAAAATCATGCTGCGGCACATTCTGCCGAACATTCTCGGAACGGTCATCGTTTACGCGACGCTGACCGTTCCCGGCGTGATGCTCACGGAGGCGTTCATCAGCTTTCTCGGTTTGGGCGTGAAGCCGCCCATGACCTCGTGGGGGCTGATGATCAAAGAAGGCGCGGACGCGATGCAGGATTATCCGTGGCTGCTGCTTTTTCCCGGCGCGTTTTTCGCGGGAACGCTTTTCGCGCTGAACGTTTTCGGCGACGGGCTGCGCGACGCTTTCGACCCGCGGAAATGAGTCCGCGTGCGCCTTTTGCGCGCTTGCGCGGGAACGGCGGAGCCTCTATCATCTTTCGCCAATTATGAAAGTTTCCCTGCAATGGCTGAACAGATACGCGGACTTGAGCGACGTGCCCGCCGAAAAAATCGCGGACGCGCTCCCGATGATCGGGCTTGAAGTCGAAGAAATTTCCTCGGCGGGATTGCCGCCGCTCGAACATGTCGTCATCGGAAAAATCCTTTCCTTCGAACCGCACGCGAACAGCGACCACCTGAGCGTCTGCCGCGTCGACGTCGGCGACGGCGTCGTCCGCCAGATCGTCTGCGGCGCGAAAAATTTCAAGGCGGGAGACGTCGTTCCCGTCGCGCTTCCGGGCGCGGAGCTTCCCGGCGGCTTCGTCATCGGCGAAACGAAAATGCGCGGGGAAGTTTCCCAGGGCATGATGTGCTCGGCGCGGGAACTCGGCATCAGCGACGACCACGCCGGACTGCTCATTCTCACGGAGCGCGATCTCCCGATCGGCTCGCCGATCAACGCGCATTTCCCGCCGGCCGACACGGTTTTCGACATTTCGGTCACGGCGAACCGCGGCGACTGCCTGAGCATCGTCGGCGTGGCGCGCGATCTCGCGGCGTATTTCTCGAAGCCGCTGAAGATGCCGGAAACTCCGGAAGATATCGCTCCAGCGGCCGCCGTTCCCGCGGAAAACTCTCTTCTGAAAAAGCTTGAAATCGAATCGCCGAACTGCGCGCTTTACAACGCATTTTCCATCCGCGGCGTGAAAGTCGCGCCGTCTCCGGAATGGATGCGCCGCGATTTGCTCGCCGTCGGCCTGCGCCCGATCAACAACGTTGTCGACGTCACGAACTGGGTGCTGATGGAACTCGGCTCGCCGTTGCACGCGTTCGACGCGGCGAAAATCGGCGGGAACGAAATCCGCGTTCGTCAGGCGCGCGAGGGCGAGAAAATCAAGCTGCTCGACGGCAAGGAATACGCGCTTTCTCCGGACATGTGCCTGATCGCCGACGCGGAAAAGCCGCTCGTCGTCGCCGGCGTGATGGGCGGCGAGGATTCCGGCGTGACGGAGGCGACGACCGACGTCGTGCTCGAGGCCGCGTGGTTCGATCCCGCGAACGTCCGCAAAACGTCTCGGCGGCTCGGTGTTTCGTCCGACAGCTCGATGCGCTTCACGCGCGACGTCGACCCGACGATGGTCGCCGCCGCGGGCGCGCGCGCAGCGAAGCTGATCTGCGAGCTCGCCGGCGGAGAAATTTCCGGTCCGCGGATTTCTCTCGGAACGCTCCCGCGAAACGACCGCGAAATCGAGATTTCCGGCGACTACGTGCGGGAGCGCTGCGGTTACGACGTTCCCGACGCGGCGATAGAAGACGTGTTCCGCCGCCTCGGATTTTCCGTTTCCGGGAACGGCGGCGCGTGGCGCGTGCTCGTTCCCGCGTTCCGTCCGGAAGTCGATCGCCCGATCGATCTCGTCGAGGAATTCGTGCGCATCTACGGAACGGATACGATTCCTTCCGCGGCGATTCCCGCGCCGACCGTTCCCGCGTCGGACGCTCCCGCCGCGGAGTTCCGCCGCAAGGCGGGCGCGCTGCTCACGGGGCAGGGCTTCGCGGAATGCGCGCACTACACGCTGCGCGACGCGGACGAGCTGAAGAAATGCTTCGGCGAAAAAATCGCGGGAGCGCTCGCGCTCGCGAATCCGCTCACGAGCGAGCAGTCGCACATTCGTCCGTCGCTGCTTCCGGGCTTGCTCGACGCGCTGAAGCTCAATCTTGCGGCGCACAACGACCCGCGGCGCCTTTTTGAAATCGGCACGGTGTTCCGTCCGCAGAAGGACGGCGCGCTGCGCGAGCTCGTTTCCGTCGCGTTCGTCGCGCTCGCCGAACCGGTTTCGCGCACATGGCGTTCCCGCGAAAAAATCGATTTCTATTTCGCGAAGAAACTGTGCCTCGACATCGCGGCCCGCGCGGGCGTCGCGGAGCAGCGGCTCGTTTTTTCCTCGATGGACGCGGACGCGACGCCGATTTGGCAGAAAGGGCATTCCGCCGCCGGCAGCGACCGAGCGCGCGCCGCGGAAATTGCGCTCGGGCTCGTGAACGTCCGCCTTGCGCGGCAGCGCTGGGACATCGAGGGCAACGTTGTCGCCGGAGAAATTCTCTTCACGCAGGAAGTTTTCCGCGGCTCCGGCAAGCGCACGCGCTTCCGTCCGTTCGCGTCGTTCCCGCCGGTGACGAAGGACATCGCGCTGATCGTCGACGCGGACGTTCCCGCGGGAGACGTCGCGGATCGGCTCAAGGCGACGGCGGTCAAAGCTGCGGCGAAGCAATTCTCCGTAGAAAAGGTCAACTGCTTCGACGTCTACGAGGGAAAAGGTTTGCCCGAAGGCAAAAAGTCGCTCGCCTTCGAAGTCGTTTTCCGCTCGGAAACGAAGACGCTGACGGACGCGGAAGTGAACCGCGTTTTTGAAAAAATCATGCTCGACATCGAGCGCGCCGTGAAATGCACGGTTCGGCGTTGAGCGGATTTTTTCCGGACGCGCGGCGGCCGGCGGTCGTCGCGCTCGGTTCGAATCTCGGCGACCGCGCGGGAACGCTCGAGGCGGCGCTCGCGGAACTGGAAGCGCGCGGGAACGAAATTTTCGCGCGTTCCTCGTTTTGCGAGACGAAGCCGGTCGGGTATCTCGACCAGCCGGATTTTCTCAACGGCGTCGCGCTGGTCGGCGTTCCCGCGGAAACGTCCGCGGAGGATTTTTTGCGCGCACTGCTTGACGTCGAAAAAAAATTCGGACGCGAGCGCTCGTTCCCGAACGCTCCGCGCACGCTGGATTTGGATTTGATTTTTTTCGGAGCGGAGACGCGCGCGACGCCGTTTCTGACGCTTCCGCATCCGCGCTGGCGGGAGCGCGCGTTCGTCACGGAACCGCTCGAGGAAATGTTCCGCGTGCTCGGTCCGCGACTTCCGGCGTGTTTTCGCGGGAAGCTTCCGCTCTGATTTCGGCGCGGCGGGAACGCGTTTCCGCATTCATTTTTCAACAAGAGGAAAGGCACATGAAAATTGCAGACAACATTCTTGAACTCGTCGGGAAAACGCCGCTGGTGCGCGTCAACGCGCTGAACGGAACGAAGGCGACGATTTTGGCGAAACTCGAATTTTTCAATCCGTCCGGTTCGGTCAAGGATCGCGCGGCGAAGGCGATGATCGAAGACGCGGAGGCGAAAGGGCTTCTGAAAAAAGGCGGGCTGATCATCGAGCCGACGAGCGGGAACACCGGCATCGGGCTGGCCGTCGCGGCGGCGGTGAAGGGCTACCGCCTTATTCTGACGATGCCGGAAACGATGAGCGTCGAGCGGCGAAAACTGCTGAGCAGCCTCGGCGCGGAACTCGTTCTGACCGAAGGCGCGAAGGGCATGACGGGCGCGATCGAAAAGGCTCTCGAGCTGCGGGAACGCAATCCTGGTTCGTTCATTCCGCAGCAGTTCGAGAATTTCGCGAACGCGGAAATCCACCGCCGGACGACGGGCGTCGAGATTTGGGAGGATACGGACGGGCGCGTTGACATCGTCGTCGCGGGCGTCGGCACGGGCGGCACGATCAGCGGCATCGGGCAGGCGCTGAAGGAAAGAAATCCGGCCGTGAAGATTTTCGGCGTGGAGCCGGCGACGTCCGCCGTGCTTTCCGGCGGCAAGCCCGGCGCGCATAAGATTCAGGGCATCGGCGCGGGCTTCGTCCCGAAAATTTACGACGCGAACGTGGTCGACGGCGTGATTCCCGTTCGGGACGAGGACGCGGGAACGGTCGCGCGGCGGCTCGCGAAAGAAGAAGGCATCCACACGGGGATTTCGGCGGGAGCTGCGATGTTCGCCGCGCTGACGCTCGCGGAAAAACCGGAGAACGCGGGCAAAGTCATCGTCGTCGTCATTCCCGACACGGGAACGCGGTACTTGTCCACGTGGCTTTACGACGAAGAGTCGTGAACTTTTTCCTTTCGCGGGAACGCGCGGGAAAGACGTTCGGAAAACGCGGGCGCTCCTCCGGGAACGTCCGCGTTCTTTTTTTTTTTTCGCGGCGCGTTCCCGCGTTTCGGCTAATGCGATTTTTTCCAGGCGCGGATTTGTTCCAGCCGAATTTTGTATTTCGCTTCGATGCCCTGTTCCGTCGGGCGATAATATCTTTTCCCGAGCAGCGAATCGGGCAGGCATTGCATGTTCGTCAGCTTGTCTTTCGCGTCGTGCGCGTACTGGTAGCCTTTCCCGTAGTCGAGTTCCTTCATCAGGCGCGTCGGCGCGTTTCTGAGCACGAGCGGGACGGGCTCCGCCAGTTCCTTCAACGCGTCTTTCTTCGCTTTTTCGTAGGCGACATAAAGCGCGTTCGACTTCGGCGCGAGCGAAAGATAGACGACGGCCTGCGTCAGGTGAACCGAGCATTCGGGCATGCCGATGAGATGGCAGGCCTGATACGCCGCGACAGCGATTTTCAGCGCGTTCGGGTCCGCCAGCCCGACGTCTTCGCTCGCGAAGCGCGTGACGCGGCGCGCGACGTAGAGCGGGTCTTCGCCGGCTTCGAGCATTCTCGCGAGCCAGTAGACCGCCGCGTCGGGATCGGAATTGCGCATCGACTTGTGCAGCGCGGAAATGATGTTGTAGTGTTCTTCTCCGTTTTTGTCGTAAAGAAGCGACTTCTTCGAAATGCACTGTTCCAGCGTCTCGTCGCGCACGGGAACGGCGCCGTCTTCCGCTTCCGGGCTGTTGATGACGACCATTTCGAGCGTGGAAAGCGCGGCGCGCGCGTCGCCGTTCGCGAATTTCGCGATGACTTCCAGCTGCGCGTCGGAAATGACGATTTTCTTTCCGCCGAAGCCGCGTTCGTCCGCGAGCGCGCGTTTCAGCAGCGCGACGAGATTCGCCGTCGTCAGTTCCTGCAGGACGAAAACCTTGCAGCGCGAAAGCAGCGCGCCGTTGACTTCAAAAGAAGGATTTTCCGTCGTCGCGCCGATCAGGATGATGCTTCCTTTTTCGACGAAGGGCAGAAACGCGTCCTGCTGCGCCTTGTTGAAGCGATGAATTTCGTCGACGAAAACGATCGTCTTTTCGCCGAGTTCCCGCGCCTGTTCCGCCTGCGTCATCACCGCCTTGATTTCTTTGATGCCGCTCGTCACGGCGGAAAAATTGATGAACGCGGCGTGCGTGCCGCGAGCGATGATGCCGGCGAGCGATGTTTTTCCGACGCCCGGCGGCCCCCAGAAAATGAGCGACGAAATTTTGTCCTCCTCAATCAGCCTGCGCAGAATTTTCCCTTTGCCGACAAGCTGCTCCTGCCCGACGAATTCGTCCAGATTCCTCGGCCGGAGGCGGGACGCCAGCGGCTGCCCGTCCGCATTCTCGAAAAGCGATTTCTGTTCCATGCGGTTTGCCTTTCCGCGCTTTCCGCCGCGGAGCGGGAACGCCGAAAAAAAGAAAAACGTTGGCGGAGAGAGAGGGATTCGAACCCCCGGAACCTTTCGGCTCAACGGTTTTCAAGACCGCCGCAATCGACCGCTCTGCCATCTCTCCGAGCGGGAAAACTTGCGACAATGAAACGGCGCGCGTTTCGCCGTGGCAAGTTTTTTCCGTTCCCGCGCGCGGAAAAATCGCGGCTTGAAGCGGCGGGAACGCTCGCCCTAAAATAGGCGGAAATGAAGGAAAAGACAGACACTCCCGCGGGAACGCCGCAGCTGCCGTTCAAGATCAGCGTGCTGATTTTCATCCGCGACGGGAACGGAAAATTTCTGATGATCCGCCGGCGCAAGGCTCCGAACAAGAATTGCTGGAGTCCCGTAGGCGGGAAGCTCGAGACGGCTTCGGGCGAGTCACCGTTCGAATGCGCCTGCCGCGAGGCGTTCGAGGAAACGGGGTTGCGCCTCGTCGCGAGCGACCTGCATCTTTTCGGCATGGTCTCCGAGCGTTCCTACGAGGGCAGCGGTCATTGGCTGATGTTCCTTTTCGACTGCCTGAAACCCATCGAAGCGCTCCCGCCGGAAATCGACGAAGGGCAGTTCGGGTTTTTCTCTCGGGAAGAAATCGATTCCGCGGCGATTCCGCCGAGCGACCGCACGCTCGTCTGGCCCGTCTACGATTCGCACCGCAGAAGTTTTCTCGCTTACCGCGCGCAATGCGGGAACGGGGACGCCGCGCGCGTCGAGGAAGAGTCCATGCTCGCGCCGAATTTTCTTCCCGCGGAGAACGGGAAAAACTGAGCGCCCGCGCGTTTCAGTTCTGCCCGGAGGAAAGCGTGCCCGGCAGCACGACGTCCGGATGGACGATTTCCGTGCCGACGCCCTTGTCCGTGAAAATTTCCAGCAGCAGCGAGTGCGGCGTGCGCCCGTCGATGAAGTGTACGCGCCGGACGCCGCTCTGGAGCGCCTTCACGGCGGAATCGACTTTCGGAATCATGCCGGCGGAAATCACGCCGGATTTTTTCAGTTCCGGCACTTCGTGAACGCGCAACGTCGAAATGAGCGTGTCGGGATCTTTCGGGTCGGCGAGCAGCCCGGGAACGTCGGACATGAAGACGAGGCGTCGCGCCTTGAGCGCGCTCGCGACGGCGCTGGCGGCGGCGTCGGCGTTCGTGTTGTAGGGCCGATCTTCGTCGTCGAGGGCAATCGGCGAAATGACGGGAATTTTTCCCTCGTTGAGCGCCTTTTTGATGAT
>DVOG01000087.1 GCA_018713755.1 Candidatus Spyradosoma merdigallinarum
AACGGTTTCGTGGACGCCGTTCAGCCGATCGAAGGTCCGGAAAGCCGCGGCGGCACGGTGCTTGTGCGCGTGCGCGCGACGGTCAAGAGCGGGCAGATGAAGACGGACATCGTGAAACTCAGCGAAATGTCTATGGATTTCAACCCCTCCGCGGCGAAGGCCGCCCTTGAATCCAAAGTGGACAACGTCGAGGGAATGGGAAATTTCCTCCTTCAGGTTTGGGACACCTACATCAAGCTTTTCAAGATTGAGGAGCTGAGTCATGAAATTTCGATGACCGATGAAACGACGATGATTTTCAAGCTGAAGTGCTCTCTGAATTCGCGGGATTTCCGCAATGTGCTTCTGAAATCGGTTCGGAAAAATTTTCGGGCGATGAAGATCAAGCCCACCCAAAATTATTCCAATATTAGACTTAGCTTTTATATTCCCGGCGCGGACGATGAAGTGTATGATTTGCGCAAGTTTTTCCCAGAACATGAACTTTGGTATAAATATTTTTATGACAAATTGCCGCAATATAACCTTGTCATTGAATGCTTGGACGAAGATGGTGAAGTCATCGCTTCCTTCAGGGAGGATATTTTGTACAACGGCGACCTCGGATACAACATCCTGAAGCGAGGCTGCTTGGGTAGTTGCTCGAGCGGCATCCTGTCGATTACGCCTCCTAGGATGTCATCAGATCTAAGAGACCTGAAAATCAAGTTCCCCACGAAGGAAGACATCGAAGACGTGAAGACGATCAAGATTTACATCGAGAAAGTGCTTCCCGAAGAAAAGGAATAACGGGCGATGAAATTGTTGTTCTTGCTGTTCGCCGCTCTCGCGGCGCCGAGCCTTGCCTACGCCTGGCTCGCGCCGGACGTGGAGGCGTTGGCGCGCGCCGCCGGGAATCTGGAGGAGTTCCGTTCCGGCGGGAGCTTCGGCTGTCTCTACGCGGCGGAGGGCGGCGGGAACGTCGCGGTCGGCGTCGGCGTCGCGCCGCTCGGGAACGACTTCGAGCGCGGGCGGCGGCTCGCGCTCGCGGACGCGACGGCGCGCGTGACGGAGGCTCTGAACGGGAGCGCGGTGGCGACCCGGACCGACGCGGAACGCGCGGCGGGCACGGAGACTCTGCGCACGCTGACGGAAAAGAGCGTGTCCGGGAAGGCGGGCGGAATCCGCGTGCGCGGTTATTGGGTGCAGGACGGAACGTTCGTCGTGGTGGCGTGCCGCTACGTCGGCGCGAAGCCCTGCGCGACGCGGGACGATTTTTCGGAGGCGGCGGAGGACGTGAAGCTGTCCGCGACGTGGACGGAGGCGCTTTCGCGCTGCCGGGAGATCTGGCTCGGGGGCGTTTGTCCGCTTTACGACGCGCGGGACGGGAAGCTTTACCTCGGGGCGGTGGTCAGCGTGAAGCGCGAGGCGAGTCCCGTGGCGGCGGAAAATCTGTGGCGCAACGCGGCGACTCGGGATTTGGGCAAATACGCGTCGGGCGCGGATTTCGAGGAGGAGCTGCGGCTGGCGGAGGAAAGCGTCGTTCGCGCCGGCGCGGACGGCGAGGAGACGGAAGAGTCGGAATCGTCGCTGCGCGTGCGGACGCGGGAACGGACGAAGGCAGTGGTCGGCCCGATGAAGAAGGCGGGCACGTTCACGCACAAGATTTCCGGGCGGCGCTGCGCGCTGTTCGTTGCGGAGATCGAGAAGCGCTGAGCGGAATTTTTTTTGAATTATTCAACGAAAGGCAAAAAACATGAAGACAGGAAAAACTATTCTTTTATCGGCGCTGATGGCGTCGATCGCGTTGAGCGCGTTCGCGCAGGACGCGGGAACGGCGGCTGCGCCCGAGGCGGGCGCAGCGCAGAGCGAGCTGGGAAGCCTGAGCTTCCTCGAGGAAGTGGACTCTCAGGCGGAAATGGTGCCGAACGCGCGGAGTTCGGCGGAGGATTTCGTGGCGTCGAAAGGCTGGTCGCTCGGTTTTAACCCGGACGGACGCTACGTCGCCGTGGGCTCGGCGGGCATCATCGGAAGCCCGAGCGACAAGAATTTCCAGACGAGCCGCCGCATCGCGTTTCAGAAGGCGCTGTTGGAGGCGAAGACGGAAATCGTGAAGCAGTTCTCGCTCGAGATTTCCTCCAAGCTGGAATATGCGCTGACGGAGCCTTCGGAGTTCGAGCGCGAGGAGGCCAAGGCGGCTGCTGCGGCGGTCGAGCCGTCCATTCTGGACAAGCTGCGCACGCTCGCGCACAAGAAGCTGGACAAGGAACTTGAAAACGAAGGCGTGACGAAGGACGAGCCTCTGCCTGAAGAAGAGGTGAAGGGGCTGCTGAACACGGAAGACTTCAGAAAGATCACGGAGCAGGTGGCGCGGGCTCAGGTCGGCGCGCTCGTGGTGTCGAAGATTTTCGAGCAGGACGGGGAAATCGCGGTGGTCGCGTATTATTCGGACAAGACGAAGCTGCTCGCGGGAGCGATCAACGGCACGGGCGCGTGCCCGAAGGGCAAGCCGCGCAAGAACGGAAGCATCGGGGACTGGGTGCGCGGACTGAAGGTCGGCACGCAGCTCTATCCGGCGATGGGCGTTCAGCTGACGACGGACGAGGACGGGAACATCGTGATTCTCTCCTACGGGCAGGCGTCGGCGAAGAGCGCGAGCAAGACTTCGGCGAAGGCCGCGTTCGCGAAGGCGACGGCGAGCGCGGACGCGGACATTCGCAGCTTCGCGGGCGAGGCGGTCGCGTTCGCCCAGACCGACAAGGAAATGCAGTCCAGCAAGGAATTCGAGAACGGTACGTTCGAGAGCGAAACGGACACGTCGATGGAACAGCGGATTTCCGCCGTGGCGGACAAGCTGAAGATCACGGGAATCACGACGCTGCGCACCTGGAATTTCGTGGACAAGCGCTCGGGAACGGGCGTGTTCGGCGTCGTGCGCATGTGGAGCGTGAAGTCTTCGGCGCAGGCGAACGAGTCGCGCGAGTCGATGGCGGAAGCCGCGAAGAATCGCGGCGGAAACGTCTCGGCGAAGACGGCGGCGCTCGCGGGGCGCGACGAGGGCGCTTCCCCTGCTTCGAAGCGGGAGGAAGATTCCGGAAAGTACAAGGTCGAATCGATCGAAAGTGAAGATTTTTGAGCGATTCGGGCTTTTCACGGCGGCGACCGCGGGGGCGTTTTTCGCGCTCGTGGTCGGCGTCCGTGCGGAGTTTTTGGAAGGCTCGGATCCGGGGTGCTTTTACGTCCGGAGCTGCGCTTTGCCGCGTTCGTCGAGCGACGCGAGCCGCAGGGCGGCGTCGGCGCGCGCGGAAGCCGCCGTTTACGAGGAGTTTCTGCTGTACGCGGCGGGAGAGAATCTGAAGCTGCCGGAGGAGCTCGGGCGGCTGCGTTCCCGACTGGCGGAGGTCGCCGCTCGGAGTTTCGCGGCGGGAACGGTCGTCGGGTGCGAGGTCATCGGGCGCGAGTTCCTCGCCGACGGGCGGGCGCGCTGCACGGTGAAGATTCCGAAGGAGAATCTGAAGCGCGTTTCGGGGCTGGATTTTCGGAATCGTCCCGAAAGCCTGATTGGTTTTTGCGGGAAGAATCCCGCGCTGAGATACGAAGTCGCGGCGATTTTGGGAAAAGAAAAGGACGAAATGCTTTTCGGCGGGCGGCTCGGGGAAGTCGCGGCACGGGAAAAGGGAATCCTCGAAAACGTGCCGGAGACCTGGTTCATGCCGGAAGGCGAGTTCGACGCGGAAGCGTTGCGTACGTTTACGGACGCGGATCTGTTGAATCTTTGGCTGGCGGCGGCGGGAACGGCGCCCTACGGGGCGGCGGCGGCGGATGAATTCGAGAAACGGGGGCTGAGCAGAACGGCCGCTCGGCTCGCGACGATCGCGTCGCCGCGCGTCGAAGGACGCGTCGCCGGCGCGGAATTCCTGAAAAAACTCGCCGAAGACGGGCGCGGAAGCGCGCTCGCGCGGCGGCTGGTCGCGGAAGGATGTGCGGCGCGTTTCCGCGTAGTCGGGCGGCCGAATCCGGATTTTTCGGAAGCCTCGGCGGAATTTGCCAAAAAGAATCCGGATTACGGGAAAATGATTTCGCTGTTGGAGAAGTCTCTGCGGACTTCGGTTTCGGACGAAGCGTTCAATCTGCTCGGACGCGCCTACGAGGCGAAGGGCGACGATTTTTCCGCCGCGGCGGTCTATGCGCAGGCGGCGACCCTGAATCCGAAGACGGCATACGCGCGCGCCAATCTCGCGGGAACGCTGCTGAAGGCGGGAGATGCGGAGGATGCCGAGTTTTGGGCGAACGCCGTGCTCGGCGACGAACGCTCCAATTCGTGGTCGCGTGAACGCGCGGAGGGCGTGCTGCGGAAAATCGCGGAGACCGCCGCGAAATCCGAGAAGGAGAACGCGCCCGCCGGAGCTCCCGCTCCCGAGAACGCCGGGCGCGAAAAGCAGATTTCTGAAAAAAGCGCCCCGAGGGACGAAGTTCCGCAAAAAATTGTCGAAGCGTGATTTTTGTCGCGATGCGGCGAATGTGACGGCGGGAACGCGCGCCGTTCCTGCGGGGCGGTTGCGCCTTTCAGTCGCGCGGTTTTTTCGTTCCCGGCCCCAAGCGGCGTTCCGCCGCATGGGGTTATTTTTGTTCCGCGTTTCACGCGGATCAGCAGAGAGGCGAGTATCTCTCGATATGTCACACTCTTGTTATTTGTTCCGCGTTTCACGCGGAGCTCGCGGGAACGCGCGACGGATTTGAGTTAACAAGGCCGCGGCGGTCGGGCAGAATGCCGCGCGATGGAAAACGTTTCGCAGAGAGAAAATTCCCGCGCGGCGGGAACGCCGATGCCGGCGTCGCTGTTTCGGCGCCTGGCGCGCGCCGTGTTCGGAGCGAAAGCTCCCGCGGCGGCGGAAGACGCGCTCGATTTCGTCGTCGTCGGACAGGGGCTTGCGGGGACGTTGCTGGCGCTTGAGCTGGAAAAGCGCGGGCGGCGCGTTTTGGTCGTCGACGACGGCTGGAAAACGGCGGCGTCGCGCGCGGCCGCCGGCGTGCTCAACCCCG
>DVOG01000013.1 GCA_018713755.1 Candidatus Spyradosoma merdigallinarum
TCGGCGGAAAGCTCCGCGAGCCGCGCCTCCGCCGCTCCCGCGCGGCCGCGCACGATTTCGACGAAAGCTTCCCGCAGACGTTTCCGCGGCGAATCCGCGGAAATTTCCGGCAGCAGCGCCGCGAGCGCCGCGTAGTCTCCCGCGGCGAGCTGCGCGCCGGAGAGCGTCAGCAGCAGCCGGTCGCGCTCCGCGTTGGAAAGCGATTTGTCCGACGCCGCGCCGCGCGCGAGATCCGCGGCGAGAGCGGGAAGCCCGGCGCGCAACGCGTTTTCCGCGGAAGCGGCCTGCGCCGCGGACGCGTCGTCGTTCCCGGCCGTCGCCGAAAGAGCCGTTCCCGCGGGAACGGAGGCGGCGGATTCTTCCTGCGGGAACGCCGCCGGAGCCGGCGGTTCTCCGCCGAGAGAAAGGACGGCGGAAAAGACCAGCGCAGGGAAAATCAGGCGTGCTGTGCGGACGGCAATGGACATCGTTGGAGCAAATTTTGCCCTGAAACCCGCATGCGGGCAACGGAAATTCCTCTCGGATTTTCCTTGCCGCGCGTTCCCGCCGCAGTTTCATTTCTCAGGCATGAATTCCGCGCCCAGAAAAAAGAAGCACCCCGAACCGGAGACGCCGGACTTCCCGCGCCTTTTCGCCGCGCACGGACTGCGAAACACGCAGCAGCGCCGCGCCATCTGGAGCGCGGCTTACGAAACGCCCGGACACTTCACGGCGGAGGAGCTGCTCGCGGCGGCGCGGGAACGCGACCCGTCCGTTTCCCGCGCGACGGTCTACCGCGCGCTCCCGTCGCTGATTTCGTGCGGCATCGTCACCGAGCTCAACGTCGGCCGAGACTTCAAATATTACGAAAGCACGCGCGGCGCGGGCTCCTTCAAGGGGCACATCGTCTGCGACAACTGCGAAAAAATCATCGAATTCGACGCGCCGTTCATGGACTGGTACGGGCGCGCCGTCGCGGAAAAAAACGGGCTTCAGTTCATTTCCCAGCATCTTCAGATCACGGCGCACTGCCCGAACTGCAACTGCAAGGACAAGAAAGAAAAGACCGCCGACGCGGAAACGCCCTGCGCTGTTCAGAAAAAATCCTCGCGTTCCCGCCGCGTGAAATGACCGGACGCGGGAACGCGCGCCGTTTTTTCTGTTCCCGCCGACGCGAATCTGTGCTTATACTGAAGGGCAAAAATTTCGTCATGAAAAAAGTTCTCATTCCGACCAAACTCGACGCCGTCGCCTCGAAAATGCTCGCCGCGCAAGGCTACGAGGTTTTCCAGAGCGCGGAAACGCCGCTCGCCGAACTCGCCGCCGCGCATCCCGACGCCGCCGTCGTCATCGTCCGCAGCGAAAAAGTGACGCCCGAAATCATCGACGCGCTCCCGAAGCTCCGCCTCGTCGTGCGCGCGGGAGCGGGCTACGACAACATCGACATCGTCTACGCGCGCAAGAAAAACATCGACGTGATGAACACGCCCGGCGCCAACGCCAACGGCGTCGCCGAAGAAGTCGTCGCCATGACGCTCGCCTGTTTCCGCCACGTCGTTCCCGCGGACATTTCCGTGCGCGCGGGCCGCTGGGAAAAGAAAAATTTCATGGGCCGCGAGCTCACGAAGAAAACCGTCGGCATCGTCGGGCTCGGCAACATCGGACGCCTGCTCGCGAAGCGTCTCCAAGGCTTTGAGCCGACCCTGCTCGGCTACGACCATTTTCTCGCGAAGCAGCGCGCCGTGAACATCGGCGTGCGCCCCGTGCCGCTGGAACAGCTTTTCGAAGAATCCGACGTGATTTCGCTCCACGTTCCCGGCGGGCCTTCCACGCGGAACATGGTTTCGACGGATTTGCTCTCGCGCATGAAGGACGGCGCGCTGCTCATCAACTGTTCCCGCTACGGCGTCGTTGACGAAGAGGCGCTCGCCGCGCTGAAAGCTTCCGGCAAAAAAATTCTCTACGCGACCGACGTCCATCCCAAGGACGCGGAAGGCGAAAAACCCTCCGCCGCCGTCGCGGATCTGATGCTGCCGCATCTCGGCGCGAACACGAGAGAGGCGAACTTCAACGCCGCGAAGCGCGCGGCGGAAGAGACGATCGCCTATTTCGACAACGGCGACACCGCCTGCGTCGTCAACGCGCAGACGCCCGTCGGGCTCAACCCGATGCAGCTGCGCCTCGCGAAAATGCTCGCGACGCTCGCGCGGCTCGCCGGCGGACGCCGCGCCGTGCGCAAGGCTCGCTGCACGTTTTCGGGAAGTCTGCGGGAATTCCGCAAGTGGTTCTCGCCGAAAATCCAGGAAGGACTTCTGCCCGACGCGGAGACGAATCTTGTTCCGCCGCAGGCGGAGCTTTCGCTCAAGGAGCACGGGATCGACTACGCCGCCCGCGAACCCCTCAGCGGGAACGTCGAGGAAGACTCGATGACGCTCGAAATCGTCACGGACGGCGAAGGCGGCTGCCGCACGACGACCGTGCGCGGGATCGTCGCCGAAGACGCGCCGATCGTTTCCCGCATCGACGGGTTCCGGAGTCTCTACTTCGACCTGCGCGGGCACCTGCTCTTCGTCCGCTACGCCGACCGCCCCGGCGTGCTCGCGCGCATCGCCAGCGTGCTCGGCGACGCGGAAATCAACATCGAGAACATCGCCGCGCCGATCGACCACGACGTCGGCGAAACGCTCGCCGTCATCAAGACCGACAAGCCCGTCACGGCGGATCAGGTTTCCGCGATTTCGACGCTGGTCAAGGCGATCGACGTTTTCGCCGTTTCGTTCTGATTTCCGCGCGCGAGCGAAACGCTCGACCGCGAAAAAGAAACGTTCCCGCGGGTTCGACCCTGCGGGAACGTTTCTTTTTCGAGCGAGGAAGAGAAAAGCTCTCAGAAAAAATCTTTTTTCAGAAGAACGTCTCCGGCGGAAAA
>DVOG01000088.1 GCA_018713755.1 Candidatus Spyradosoma merdigallinarum
AACGCCGCCGGCGATCCTGATTCCTTTTCCCCGGCGACGGCGATTCTGGATTCCTGCGGCGTCGCGTCCTGGGCGCTTTTCGCCGTCGGCGCGGCGGCAGCGCTTTGGCTTTTCGCGCTGATGCGGAAAAACGCCGCGCCGGGAACGCTCACGGGCGCGGGGCGCATCGTCGCCGCGCTGACGCTGACGGGAGCGCTTTCCTCTTTTTACCTGGCTGCGCTGCTTTTCGCCGTCGCGCTGTCGTTCTAACCTTTCGTTTTTGATTTTCAGAAAAATGCCTGCAGAAAAAAGAGATTTCGGAACCGTCGAAGGGCGCGGGAACGCGACGCTCTTCGTCCTGACCAACGCCGCCGGCTATTCGGCGTCCTTCACCGATTACGGCGCGACGTGGGTGTCGTGGCTCACGCCCGACCGCGCGGGAACGTTCGCCGACGTTTTGCTCGGCTTCGACTCCGCCGCGGATTACGCGCGGCAGCAGGCTTACGCCGGCGCGGTCTGCGGACGCGTCGCCAACCGCATCGCCGGCGGGAAATTTCTTCTCGACGGCAAGGAATATCAGCTCGCCGTGAACAACGGCGAAAATCACCTCCACGGCGGGACCCGCGGCTGGAACGCCTATGTGTGGGACGCCGAACTCTGCGGGAGCGACGAAGAGCCCGCCGTGAAATTTTCCCGCGTTTCGCCCGACGGCGAAGAAGGCTATCCGGGAACGGTGCGCGCGACCGTCGTCTACACGCTCTGCGCCGACGGCGCGGTGAAAATCGACTATTCCGCGGAAAGCGACGCGCCGACGCCGATCAACCTGACGAATCACGCGTATTTCAACCTCGCCGGGCACGATTCGGGAACGATTCTTTCCCAGTGGCTCAAGCTCGAATCCGACAAATTTCTGCCGATCAACGAAAAGAGCATCCCGGACGGCGAAGTCTGGCACGTGCGCGGGCTTCCGCCTTTCGACTTCCGCATCCCGTATCAGATCGGCGCGCGCATCAGCGACCGCAACGCGCGGCAGCTCGCGTTCGCCAAGGGCTACGACCACTGCTACGTCATCAACGGACTCGCGGGAACGCTCCGTCTCGCGGCGACGCTGCTCAACGAATCCAACGGGCGCGTGCTGCGCGTCGAGACGACGGAGCCGGCGATGCAGATCTACAGCGGGAACTGGCTCGCGGACGCCGTCGGGAACGTTCCCGGCAAAAACGGCGCGACTTACGGCGACCATTCCGGCATCGCGATCGAAACGCAGCACGTTCCCGACGCGATCAACCAGGGTCAGTTCCGCGCGAACATTCTCGTTCCCGGCCGGCCGTATTCGAGCACGACGATTTATCGTCCGGGCGTCGCGGAATAATTTTCTTTCCCGCTTTTTTCAAAAAGAAAGAAACGCACCATGAAACGCTGCGCGAGCATCGAACGCGACACCGCGGAAACGCGGATCAGCCTCGGCGTCGACATCGACGGTTCCGGCAAGGCGGACATTTCGACGGGCATTCCGTTTTTCGACCACATGCTGACGCTGCTGGCGCGGCACGGTCTTTTGGATCTGCGCGTGCGCGCGGAAGGCGACATCGGCGTCGATTACCACCACACGGTGGAGGACGTCGGCATCGTTTTCGGCGAAGCCGTGAAACAGGCGCTCGGCGACAAGCGCGGCATCCGCCGTTACGGTTTCTTCATCGCGCCGATGGACGAATGCCTGGCGCGCACGGCGCTCGATCTCGGCGGACGGCCGTATTTCGTCTACGACGTTCCCGCGCCGAACCCGATGATTCGCGACTTCAACGTCTGCCTCGTGCGCGAATTTTTCCTCGCCGTCGCCAACGCGCTCGGCGCGAACGTCCACATCAGGCTCGAATACGGCGAAGAGCCGCACCACATCGCGGAAGCCGTTTTCAAATGCTTCGCGAAAGCGCTGGCGTGCGCCTGCGAAATCAACCCGCGCGCGGCGGACGTCCTGCCCAGCACGAAGGAGGTCCTGTGAACGGCTCCGGCGGCGGCGTTCCCGTCGCGCTCATCGACTACGGCATGGGCAACCTGCGCAGCGTGCTGCGCGCGCTGGAAAAAACCGGCGGGAACGTGCGGATCGCGCGGGAACCGGCGGAAACGGCGGGAGCGGCGGCGCTCGTTTTTCCCGGACAAGGCGCCATCGTCGACGCGATGCGGGAAATCCGCCGCACGGGCTTCGACGCCTTCATCAAGGACTGGATCGCGGCGGACAAGCCGTTTTTCGGCGTCTGCCTCGGGCTGCAGATGCTTTTCGAGCATTCGGAAGAAGGCGGCGTTCCCGGGCTGGGCGTTTTCCGCGGGAACGTGCGCCGCTTCGAAAATTCGCGGGAACGCAAAGTGCCGCACATGGGCTGGAACACGATTTCCGTGCGCCGGGAGAATGCGGGCACGCTCGCCGAAGGCATCGAGCCGGAAGGCGAATCGTTTTATTTCGTGCACAGCTACTACGTCGAGACGCCGGAAAAGGACATCGTCTGGAGCGAGACGGAATACGGCGTCCGCTTCGTCAGCGCGGTGCGCCGCGGGAACGTCTTCGCGACGCAGTTTCATCCGGAAAAGTCGCAGGCGAAAGGTCTGAAGCTCTACGAAAATTTTCTCCGCGCGGCGGCGAACGCCTGACGCCGGAAGCTTTTTCTCCGTCTGCGCGCGTTTCGCCGCGGGAACGTCTTTGCTGTTGCTTAAAAGCGCCGCGCGGCTTATTTTTCGGAGTGATGAAAAATATCTTCCGCCTTTGCCTCATTGCCGCCCTCTCCCTGCCGTGCGCGCTGTTCGCGCGGCGCGACGAAGGTCTGCTCATTTACATGGATTTCGACGACGCGACCGAGCCGACGAAGAACATTTCGGGAACGGACCGCGTTCCCGGCACGCTCGGCACACGCCCGACCGCGAAAATCGACGACGGAAAATTCGTCTACTCCGCCCTGTTCACGAATTCGAACAAAGACCGTTCGGTGGACAATTACGTCATCAACCTCGGCGAGCTCGACGGCTATTTTCAGGACAGCTTTTCCGTCGCGTTCTGGTTCATGACGAACAAGAAGGGTTCGACGAACGCCGTCATCACCGGGAACAAAAACTGGTCCAAGCCGAATCAGCCGGGCTGGGCCGTCACGCAGGTTTCCGGCAAAAGCCTTTCGCTTTCCGTCGGCGGCGCGAACGTCGAAATCGATTTCCCGCGGCTGACGGACGGGAACTGGCACCACGTCGCGCTCGTCGTCGACCGCCGCGCGGGAACGGTCTCTTTCTACGGAGACGGCAAGCGCCTCGGCGCGCCGCGAAAAATTCCCGCGGGAACGATCGGCAACGGCGGCGAAACGCTCGTCGGCGGGAGCGGCGAAGGCTACTATTCCGCGCCCGGCTCGAAAAATCACAAGGCGCTGATCGACGACTACGCCATTTGGCGGCGGCCGCTGACGGAAAAGGAAATCACGGCGATGTGGAAAGAAGGCCAAGGCGCGCGCGTTCCCGAGCCTGCTGCGCTCCCGCTGATTTTCGGCGCAGCCGCGGGAATCGCCGCGCTCGCGCTCGTTCGGCGCAGGCGCAAAGGCGTCCGCTGAGTTTTTCGGTCCGGTTCCCGCGTTTCGTCAGAGGCGCGGGAACGCCGTCTTTCAACACCGAGGGAATTTTCTTTCCGACGCATGAAAAAATTTCTTCCTTACTATCCTCTCCTTAAACCTGTTCTCGGAACGTTTCTGCTCGCCCTGCTCTGCGGCGCGATTTCCGGCGTCGCCAGCGGATTCGGGCTTCCGCTGATGCTGAAAAAAGTGCTTCCCGTGCTTTTCGGCGGCGGCGAGCCGCAGGATCTCGTGCTTTTGGACCTCGACGGGAGCGAAGAAATCATCGCCGGCATTTCCGCGTCGTGGCTTCCGAAAGTGCATCTCGCCGTTCCCGCGGACTGCGTGCTGCTCTTCGCGCTGGCGCTGATGCCGCTGGTTTTCGTCATCCGCGGCGCGGCGATGTTCGGGAACACCTACCTGCTCAACCTCTGCGGCATCCGCGTGCTCGAGGCCATCCGCATGAAGCTTTTTTCCCACCTGCAGCATCTGCATTTGGGCTTTTTCGGAAAGAACAAAAGCGGAGATCTTCTGAGCCGCACGACGGGCGACACGATGCTCCTCAAGACCGTGCTCGTGGAAGTGACGAACGACCTCGTCATCCAGCCCTTCACGCTGATCGGCGCCGTCGGGTTCATCGTCTGGTCGGCGTTTCAAAGCACGGCGACGCAGCAGTTTCTGCTGAGCCTCTGCGTCGTGCCGCTCTCTGTCATTCCCGTGCGTTTCGTCGGCAAACGGCTTCTGAAGCGTTCGAAAAAAATGCTGGAAAGCGCGGGCGAACTTTCCAGCGTGCTTGCGGAAAGCCTCCAGGCGCCGCGGGAAATCCGCGCTTACAATTTGGAGGAACGCGAGTGTTCCCGCTTCCGGAAAATCGTCCGGAAATATTTTTCGCTGCAGATGAAGTGCGTGAAATACGACAAGCTGCTCACGCCGCTCATCGAAATCATCGCCGCGTGCTCCATTTCCTTTGCCGTTTATCAGGCGGCGGAGGCGCAGCTCGACCAGGACACGGTCATCGCGCTCGTCGGCGCGCTTTATTTCGCCTACGACCCGATCAAGAAGCTCGGGAAAATCAACAATCGCGTCAAGGAAGGGACGGCGGGGCTCGCGCGACTCGAAGAAGTCTGGCAGGCGCCGATCGAGGTCGCCGATCCCGCGTTCCCGCAACGGCTCGGACACGTGCGCGGCGAAGTGCGTTTTTCGGACGTCACCTTCGGGTACAACGACGCTCCCGTGCTGCGCAACATTTCCTTCACGGCGGAACCGGGCGAAACCATCGCGCTCGTGGGCCCGTCCGGCGCCGGGAAAAGCTCGCTCGTCAACCTGATTCCGCGCTTTTACGACGCGGACATCGGCACGGTTTTCGTCGACGGACACGACGTGCGCGATGTGCGCCTCTCCGAACTGCGCGAAAACATCGCCGTCGTTTCGCAGGAACCCATTCTTTTCAACGACACGATTTACAACAACATCCTGATCGGGAAGCTCGACGCGACGCGGGAAGAGGTGCTGGAAGCCGCGCGGCGCGCCTCCGCGCTCGAATTCATCGAAGCGCTGGACGAAGGCTGGGAAACGCTCGTCGGAGAACGCGGCGGACGGCTTTCCGGCGGTCAGCGCCAGCGCATCGCCGTCGCGCGCGCGTTTCTGCGCAATGCGCCGATTCTGATTCTCGACGAAGCGACGTCCGCGCTCGACACGGAAAGCGAAGCCCAAATCCAGCAGTCGCTCGAAGAGCTCGTGAACGGCCGCACGACGTTCATGATCGCGCACCGCTTTTCGTCCATCCGCACGGCGACGCGCATTCTCGTGTTCGATGCGGGAAAAATCGTCGCGGACGGGCCGCATGAGGAAATTTACGAAAGTTGCCCGCTCTACCGCGGACTCTACGACCAGCAGTCCATGGAAAAGGAATCGGCATGATCAGCGCTCCCGCACTCGCCGCCGCGCTCGTCGGCGGTTTCGCCGCGTCCGTCGCCTATCTGCGGCGGCGGTGGAAATTCGAGTTCGCGCGCCTCGAGGCCAGCCTTCAGCACGAACGCTACGCGGGAAGGCTTTCCGTCGACTTCATCCACGCGCTTTCCGACACGTTCGACGGCGAAACCGGCGGACACGAGGTCGCGCGCCAAGTGCTTTACGAAAGCGTCGTGCGCACGGCGGTCCGCGGGACGCGCGCGATGAGCGCCTGCATCTTCATCGCGCGCGGGGAAACGCTCGTTCCCGTGCATTCCGCCGGGCTGTTCCCGTTTCTCGACGGCTACCCGACGGAACTGAAAAACGCGAGCCGCGCGGACGTCGTTCGCGCGCTTTTTCGCGGAAAGCGCTATTCCGTGCAAGCGTCCGTTTTTTCCGAACTTCTGAGAAAAAAGCGCGCGGGCATCATCAACGCGTTCCCGCCGCGCGACGGCATGACGCACCACCTGCCCGGCGCGCCGACGCGGCCGCGCTCGCTGCTCGCTTCGCCTTTCTTTTACGAAGGCCGGCTCGCCGGCGTCATCGCCGTCGCCAACCCGCGGCACGGCGGCCAATTCACGCCGGCGGAGCTTCATTTGGCGGAGGTGCTGAGCGAGCAGCTCGCCACGGCGCTGCGGATGCGGCATCTTTTCTCCGTCGAAGCGGAAAAAATCAGGCTCGACCGCGAGCTCGGGCTCGCCGGGAGCATCCAGAAGCTGCTGCTCCCGCAATACATTCCGCAGGCGCATTCGCTCGACATTTCCACGATTTATCGCCCGGCGCAGAAAATC
The DNA here is from genome assembly GCA_018713755.1 of Candidatus Spyradosoma merdigallinarum. Classification (GTDB taxonomy): domain Bacteria; phylum Verrucomicrobiota; class Verrucomicrobiia; order Opitutales; family UBA953; genus Spyradosoma; species Spyradosoma merdigallinarum. The sequence goes on from DVOG01000088.1 coordinate 6,302, forward strand.
GGCGGAGATCTTTACGACGTTTTCGACCTGGGCGGAGGGCGCATCGCCGTCGTCGTCGCCGACGTTTCCGGGCACGGAATTTCCGCCGCGCTGCTGATGGCGATTTGCCGAACGAGTTTCCAGTTCTGCGCGCGCTACGCGATCACCGCCGCGGACCTTCTGCGCATGCTCAACCGCTCGATGGTGCACTCCTTCAAGCGCGGCATGTTCATCACCATCGCCTGCGCCTTCATCGATACGCAACGCAACACGCTTTCCATCGCCCGCGGCGGACACGAGCGCCCCGTTCTCATCTCCAACCATCTCATCGAGAAAGGAAAAACCGAAATCGAATTTCTCGATTCCCGCGGACTCGCCGTGGGCATCTCCAAGCCGGAAGTCTTCGACGCGGCGATCACGGAAATCTCGCGCTCGTATTCCCGCGGGGACGTCGTCGTCTTCTACACGGACGGGCTTACGGAAACGCTGAACTCACGCGGCGAAGAATTCGGCGCCGCGCGGCTGGAAGCCGTGCTCAGAGCGTCGCACGCGCTTCCCGCGAAAGACGTCAACGCCGCCATCATCCGCGAACTCAAGGCGTTCAGCGACGGGAACGAGCCGACGGACGACCTGACGCTCGTCACGATCCGCGCCACCTGAGGAACGCCGCGGGAACGCGCTTCCGACGTGCGCCCGCGGTAGTCATACGCGCACTCCACGAGCGTTCCCGTCGAAACCTCGCGGAAAGACGCAGGGCGGTTCTTCGCGTCGTAGGAAACGACCCAAATCCCCGTTCCCGTGGAAAAATCTCGCGTTGGTATTTTTCTATATTTCATCTTTTCTTTCCGATGGGAACATGAGTTTTCCCAAGAAAAACAGGGTAGGGAACAGTGTTAAAACAAGGATTCCAGAAATATGACTTTCAGAATCCACAAAAAGCGTTCCAAACAAATTCCCATAGCCGCCCTCTGTTTTAGTCCACCAAAAAGCCAATGCTGAAGCAGGAAAAATCAAAACGCCCGTACACGAAAATATTAAATCTCTTACAGGTGCTCTTGAAACCAACGACGAGACATAATAAGCACCCGAGAGGCAGTAAACGAGTTGCATCTGAAGTCCAAAATCAAAAACTGCGGGAATACCGATACACCAAGCCAAAAAGATTGCTGATGAAAAATTAATCCTCAATGGAATAAAATTTTCATCCTTCCCATCGGATGTCGTTTTGATTAAACGGACACATAAAACAATGCAGACAACGATATAAATCAATAATCCCACGTTGCCTGTTTCGATTTCCCATGTACACAGTAGCGAAAGTTCTTTTCCGGCTTTACATTCTTTCCCCGTAAATAACTCAACAAGAGGGAATGAGAAAGGTAGAATCAAAAGTAGGACGGTCAACAAAAGAACCAACGAGCGTGCCCAGCAAGGCGTACTCTCCTCGTCGCTGCTGTAAAGAAAAGGAAAGACGATTCCAAAAACAGGGAAAAAACAAGGAAGTAAAAACTGAAAAAAATCAGAAAGCGCTGTAGATGTGGGAAGAAGTATCAAGTCGTCCCAGCAAAAAACGCTCCATAACAAGCCTGCCTTCAAGAATAAGATTTCAGATTTCATTTTGCAGGCCTTACTGTGTAATACTTCTGTTCGTAGATGCCGTTTCCTCCACAGTTTCGATCAAGATATTGGGCCTCCTTGAATGGTCTTACATCGACAAGGTTGTGCTTAGGAGCCCTGATGATTCCGTCCAAAATGCCACTCCCAGGGCTGTATTTATCTGCAGTCCCTGCCGTAGGATGCATTTCAACGAGGTTCCCGCTTTCATCATATATGCATTGATTGCCAGCTCCCCCATATTCATCCTTGGGGATTGTTCTTAATTCGTATTTCCCCCCTGGATGACCACTCTCTGAGAAACAGTGAAACAACAAATCCGATGTCAATGCCCATCGTGAAGGGTCTGGGCTATTACAGAAAAGTCCTTTTACTTTTGTGACGCACACGCTTCCGTTCGGGTAGACTATAGATATGGATTTTTCTTCTTCTTTACAGCTAAGTTTTTTCGGGCACGCGGGAATCTTGTCAAGCCAAGTTAAATCTTTTGCCTCTTCTTCTATCCATTTCTCAAAAGCTCGTATTCTCTCCGTGCAATCGGGCTTTGGAGGCTGCGGTGCTTCTACATCTGGCCCAGCTCCAAGCTGAGGGATTGCGCGCCCAAGAATATCTCTTTTCCCAATCGGATTATTTTCGCAGTGCGCGTAGAGGTTGAGTCCGCCCTCCTCCTCGATGGGGTCGCGGGAAAGCCACCTGCCCAGGGCGGGCGAGTAGTGGCGGTAGTTGTAGTAGACGAGGTCGAGCTCGGAGTCATAGAACTCCGAGGAGAAGCGCCACGGGTTCGCCCCGATCAGGTCGACTTTCGAGCCCGTCGCCTTGGACGTGCGCACGATCGCCCCGAAGGGAGCGTATTCGTAGTGCGCACCGATCCCGTTCTGCAGCGCAAAAAAGAACAAATCCGAAACGTTCTTGTTCCCGTCAAACGCGTAAAAGAGCATCAACCCTTTTTCCGCGTAACGGAACGTCAGCGGGCGC
>DVOG01000089.1 GCA_018713755.1 Candidatus Spyradosoma merdigallinarum
CGCGTTCCCGCCGCGCGGGGAAGCGGCTTTTCTCAGACGGACTTTTTCGGGTCGGGCCGCGGGAAGAGGATGGCGCCCGCGCCGAAGGTTTTCCCGACGAGGGAGCGGCCCCAGGTCTGATGCCCTTCGAATTTTTCCGCGGGAGCGCAGCCGAGGAGCGTCTGGATTTTTTCGGAAGTTCCCGGCATGACCGGGAACAGCGCGACGGCGGCGAGGCGCAGTCCCTCGGCCATGACTGCGAGGGACGTCTCGAGCGCGGCGCGGTCTGCGGGAGCGTCGGATTTGGCGAGCTTCCACGGCGCGCGGGCGTCGGCGTAGCGGTTGATGCCGCGAATGAAGGTCCAGAGCGCGTCGAGCGCGCCTCGGAAATCGAGCTGCGCGGCGAGACCGTGATACTGCCGTTCCGTCTTTTCCCAAAGCTCGCGCAGTTCGCGCTCCGGCGCTTCGTCGAGCGCGGGAACGGGGGATGCGCCGCCGCAGTAGTTGCCCGTCATTTTGAGGACGCGGTTGACGAGGTTCCCGAGGTCGTTCCCGAGGTCGCTTTTGTAGCGCGACATGTAGAGCGCTTCGGAATATTCGCTGTCCTGCCCGACCGCCATTTCGCGGAGCACGAAGTAGCGGAAAGCGTCCGCGCCGAATTCGGCGGCGAGCTCGAGCGCGGATTTTTCCCGCGGCGCGGCGGCGTCGGCGGCGGTTTTCGTCTTGGAGACTTTTCTTCCCGCGGAAAGCCACCAGCCGTGCGCGAGGATTTTTTTCGGAAGCTCGATGCCGGCGGCGTGCAGCATGACGGGCCAGTAGACGGCGTGCGGCGGCACGAGAATGTCCTTGCCGATGACGTGGATGTCCGCGGGCCAGCAGCCTTTTTCGACGGCGGCGGAATAGTAGTTCGTCAGCGCGTCGAACCAGACGTAAGTGACGAAATCCTTGTCGAAGGGCAGCTCGATGCCCCAGGAGAGGCGCTCCTTCGGGCGGGAAATGCACAGGTCGGAAATCGGCTCCTTGAGAAATTCGAGAACGTTGCGGCGGCGGAATTCAGGGAAAATGAAGTCGGGATGCTCTTCGATGTAGCCGCGCAGCCAGTCGCGGTGCTCGGCGAGACGGAAAAAGTAGTTCGATTCCGTGATTTCGATGACTTCGCCGAAAAGCTCCGGCCACGAGCCGTCCTCGAGGCGGTCTTTTTCAAGCACGAACTGCTCCTGGCGGATGCTGTAAAAGCCCTTGTAGTCCGCCTTGTAGATTTTCCCCGCGTCGTAGAGCTTCTGCAGCAGCTCCTGCACGACCTTGACGTGGCGCGGCTGCGTCGTGCGGATGTAGTCGTCGTTGGAAATGTTCAAGTCGCGGCAGAGCTTGAGGAAAAGCTCCGCGGTCTCGTCGCAGCACTGCTGCGGAGAAATGCCGCGCTTCTGCGCCGTCTGCTGGACCTTTTGCCCGTGCTCGTCGAGTCCGGTGAGGAAATGCACCGTCTCGCCGTTCATGCGGTGAAAGCGCGCGATCGCGTCGGCGAGCACTTTCTCGTAGGCGTGTCCGAGGTGCGGAGCGCCGTTGGCGTAATCGATGGCGGTCGTCAGATAAAAAGGCTTGCTCATATGCAGGTGAAATGGATTCCGTGGAAAAAATTTTGAGGAACGACGATAGGCTTTATCCGTCGTTCCCGCAACGCAAAAGCCGCCGCGGGAACGGAACGGAGACGAGCTCCCGCGCGCGGGAACGCCGAGCGCGCGGGAACGGAAAAAATTGCGCCGCGCCTCCGGAGCTCGCTCCCGCGACGTGCCCCGCGCGGGAACAAAGCAAGCCGCGGATGCGAGACAAAGCGGAGGAAGCGCATGTATCCGCGTCTTCGATACGCGGCGCGGAACGAGGCGCGGGCGCGTTTCCGCGTCATCCGCAAATCAAAGCCGCTCCCGCGGCGTTCCCGCAGCGCGGAGCCTCGGAGAGGCGACACGCCCCAAGAAACCCCGGGCGCGAGCCCGGGGACAACGCGTCCGAAAACGCGCGGAGCCTCGGAGAGGCGGCACAATCTTCCTGCGTATCCGCGCTTTCGATACGCGCGGGATTTCCGCGGGAACGCGGATTTCAGAGCGCGGCGAAGACCGACGCAAGCGCGGCGGCGTCTTTCCCGCCGCCCATCGCGAAGTCCGGCTTTCCGCCGCCCTTTCCGCCGAGCTTGGCGCAGATCGCGGAGACGAGTTTTCCCGCCTGCGTTCCCGCCTTGACCGCGCCGGGCGCGCAGGCGGCGACGACGGAGACCTTGTCCGCGCCGAACGCCGCGCCGAGCGCGACGACGCCGTTTTCGCCGAGCAGCCCGACGAGCTGCGTCGCGAGCTCCCGCAGTTCGTTCGGCGTTTCCGCGGGAACGACCGCGGCGACGCGGCGCGCCGCGCCGTCGTCCTTCGCGGAGGCGGCGAGCGTTTTCGCGAGCTGCGCGAGCTCTTTCTGCCGCAGGGCGGCGAGCCGCTTTTCGAGCGCGGATTTTTCCTCCGCGAGAGCCTCGAATTTTTTCGGGAGATCGGCGACGGGCGTCTTCGTTTTTTCGGAAAGCTTCTTGAGCAGGCGCGTTTCGCCGACGTCGTGCTCGTAGGCGGCCATGCCGGTCAGCGCCTCGATGCGCCGCACGCCGGCGGCGATGGCGCTTTCGCCGACGATGCGGAAAAGCCCGAGTTCGCCCGTGGCGCGCGCGTGCGTTCCGCCGCAGAGTTCCATCGAGTAGCCGTCGAGCGCGTGCGCGTTCCCGCCGACCTGAACGACGCGGACGACGTCGCCGTATTTGTCCCCGAAGAACTGAATGATGCGCGCGTCCGCCTTCGCCTGCTCATAGGGAATTTCCGTCCAGGAAATGCGGCTGTCGGCGAGAATGAGCTCGTTGACCTTCCGCTCGACTTCGGAAACCTGCTCCGGCGCGAGCGCGGAGGAATTGAAGTCGAAGGTCAGCTTTTCGTCGGAAACGAAGGAGCCTTTCTGCGCGACGTCTTTCCCGACGACGCTGTGCAGCGCGAAGTGCAGCAGGTGCGTCGCGGTGTGGTTGCGTTCGATCGCGCGGCGGCGCTTTTCGTCGACGGAGACGGAGGCTTTGGCGCCGACGGGCGGCGGCTCGCGGCCCTCGATGAAATGCAGGAAGACGTTCCCGCTTTTGCGCGTGTCGAGGATTTTCCAAGCGCGGCCGCGCGCGGCGAGCGTTCCCGCGTCGCCGACCTGCCCGCCCATTTCGGCGTAGCAGGGCGTGCGGTCGAGCACGACGGCGAGCTTGCCCTTGCTGTCGACGATTTCGAGCACCGTCGCTTCGGCGGAAAGCGTTTCGTAGCCGAGGAAAAGGGTCGCCTCCTTCGTGCGGATTTCGGAAAGCGAGACAATCTGCTTTTTCTGGGCGGCGCGGGCGCGTTCCCGCTGCTCCGCCATCAGCGCGGCGAAAGTTTTTTCGTCCGTCGAAAAGCCGCGTTCCCGCGCCATGAGCGCGGTGAGGTCGAACGGGAAGCCGTAAGTGTCGTAAAGCAGAAAGGCGGCCTCGCCGTTGAAGACGTCGGCGAGCTCGGAGCTCACGGCGAGGAAGTTGGCGAGCGTGCCGCGGAAATTGGCGAGCGCGTCCGCGCTTTCGGGCGCGGCGATCACGGCGTGCGCCGTCGTGTAGAGTGCCTTCGTGTCGGAGCGCGTGAAGATGCGGCGCGCGAGGTCCGTGTTCACGGGCTTGTCGAATTTCGCGATGTAGCGGGCGATGGCGACGGCCATGTTGTCGGCGATTTTCGCGAGCGCGGCGTTCCCGCCTTTTTCCGCCTCTTCGGAAAGGCGCATCGTGTCGGCGATGCCGGCGCGCAGCTCTTTCGCCGCGTTTTTCAGAGCGATGATTTCCTCGAAGATGGCGAGCCCGGCGTCGAGCGTCTTGTTGAAGGCCTCTTCCTCGACGCGGATGGTCTCGCGCACGGCCTCTCGGCGGGAACGGATTTCCGGGAACGCGTCGCCCATCGTGTCGGCGAGCACGTCGACGAGCTTGTAGAAGAACGGTTCGCGGAAGCCGAGCGTGCGGCCGTGGCGCACGGCACGCCGCAGGATGCGCCGCAGCACGTAGTTGCGGTCGCTGTTGCCCGGCGCGATGCCGTCGGCGACGGCGAATGAAAGCGTGCGGATATGGTCGGCGATGACGCGGAAGGCGACGTCGGTTTTTTCCTGTTCCGTCGCGCCCTGCGTTCCCGCGGCGGGCAGCGTGGAGCAGTATTTTTTCCCGGAGAGCTTTTCGATTTCGCGGAAAATCGGGGAAAAGACGTCCGTCTCGTAATTGGAAATCACGCCGGAGAAATCGGTGAAGTTCTTCGTGCACTGAATGATGCTCGCGGCGCGCTCGAAGCCCATGCCGGTGTCGACGTTCTTCGCCGGGAGCGGGGAGAACGTGCCGTCGGGATTCGCGTTGAACTCCATGAAGACGAGGTTCCAGATTTCGATGCACAGCGGCGATCCCGCGTTGACGAGCGATCCCGCGGTGTCGCCCTTCGGCGTCAGGTCCATGTGCAGTTCCGAGCACGGGCCGCAGGGGCCCGTGTCGCCCATCATCCAGAAATTGTCCTTCTTGTTCCCGTGAACGATGTGGACTTTCGGATCGAGCCCCGCGGCGGAGAAAAGCTCAGCCCAGGCGTCGTAGGCCTCGCGGTCGACCTCCGCGGGATCGCCCTTCGCTTTGTCCGGGCAGTAAACCGTCGCGTAAAGCCGCTCCTTCGGGAATTTCCAGACCTCCGTGATCAGCTCCCACGCCCACGCGATCGCCTCTTTCTTGAAGTAATCGCCGAAGGACCAGTTGCCGAGCATCTCGAAAAACGTGTGGTGATACGTGTCCATGCCGACGTCCTCGAGGTCGTTGTGCTTGCC
>DVOG01000090.1 GCA_018713755.1 Candidatus Spyradosoma merdigallinarum
CCCCTAATCCCGGAGAAAAAATGTCCTTCCTTTCCGAAAATCTCCGACCGTTCCGCCGTTCCCGCGCCGAGACGCCCTGCGAATGGCTGATCGAGCCGCTGCGTTCCCGCCCCGAATTTTCCGTGCGCAGAACTTTCGGCTGCTGGTCGTTTTATCTCGGCGAAAAAAACGTCCTGCTCTACGTTCCCGCCGGCGACGAGGACGGCGAAGGCATCCTGATTCCGACCTCACCGGAATTTCACGCCTCGCTCATCGCCGAATTTCCCGGACTCGCGCCGCACGATTTTCTGAAAAAATGGCTTTGCCTCGGCGCGAGCGCGAACGACTACGAAGAAACCGCCGCGGCGATCGTCCGCCTGATTCTGCGCGGCGACCCGCGCGTGGGCGTTCCCGGGTCCATCCGCTCCCGTAGAAGAAAAAAACGCCGCTCCCGCGACTGAAAAAAGGCGCGCACGGCGCGCCCGCGCGGGAAAACCGAAGCGGGGCGAAATTTCTTCAGCGCGCCGACGTTTCGCGCAACGCCGCGAAAGCTTCCGCGAAACGCGCGCCGACGACGAGCTGCGCGTTCCCGTCGTAATGCACGCCGAGATTGTCGCCGAAGGCGATTTTCGGCAAATCCCGCGTCGGAATCCACGCCGCGAGCGGCGCGCTTCGCGTCGCCTTTCTCAAGTTCTCCGCGGAGGTCCCGCCGTCCGCCGCCCTTTTTTCCTTTCCGAAAAAATTCGCGGGTTCGCCGACGAGCAGCGCCGTCCGCGCGGCGGAAATTCTTTTCAGACCGTCGACGCGCAACGCGCACAAATCGCGCAGCAGATTTTCCCGCAGCGCGACGACGCGCGTTCCCGCGAGCGGAATCTCCGAAGGCGAATCGGATTCGCCCTGCAGATAAAGCAGCGCCTCGATTTCGACGGCGTCGAAGCCGAGCGCCGGCAACGCGGAAAAAGCGCGTTTCGCCGCGGCGAGAATTTTCCCGTAGGCCTCGCCGTGCGGCGCGGCCCAATGCGCGTTCCCGCCGCCGTCGCGCGAAACTTTCAGAATCCCGCAGCGCCCGGGGAGCAGCCCGCACCTTTCCGCGACGCCGCTTTCCAACGCGCGGGCGAAACCGTATTCCGGCCCCATGACGAGGTCGCGTTCCCGCTGCGGCGCGACGCGCTCCCACGCCGCGGAATCCGCGCCGGTGCAATACGCGCCGAAATTTTCATGCCAAAAAAGCACCTCCGACGGCGCGGGGCGCATTTTCTCCGCGTCCGCGAAGTTGCCCTTTATCGCGCCGAGACTGTTGGACTGCCCCGTCAGCACGAAGACGTGAAAAGTTTCCGCCGCGACGGGAACGGCGGCGAAAAACAGCGCGGCGGAAACGACGGCGAAAACGCTCCGAAGAGACTTTCTCATGCGGCGAAAAGCGACGTCTGCTGCGGGAACGGCGCGCTCAGGCGGCGGCGTCCGCCTTTTCTTCCTCCGCGGGCGGCGGAGTCGGCGTTTTCGGCGCGGGAGCGGGCGGCGGCACGTAAATTTCCGGCGGCGGCGGGAACGCGAGTCCGGCTTCTTCCTGCTGCGCCCTGACCGTTTCCATCTTGTCTTCGGGAATCGGCGAAAGGCGTCCGCCGGAAGGCGATTCCGCCGGACGCGAAAAGCGGCTGAACGTCAGCAGTTTTTCCATCGGCACTTCGTCGCCGACGTTGACGGCGGCGAAGAAATCCGCGGGAACGCCCAGCAGCACGGACGTGCGGCGGCTCGAAGCGGACTCGGGATCGCGCACTTTTTCGACCGTGACGTAGAACCACTCCGGCGTCGTCCGCACGACGAAAATTTCTCTGCCGAGCAGTTTTCCGCTCGCGCAGACGGGAACGCCTCCGGCTTTCGTTTTGGCGGAAACGACGTAGCGCTCGTCCATCAGCACGTCTTCGGGCGTGAGGACTTTACGGTTCGTTTTCAGATCGCGGACGGCGATCGGCGACGCTTCCGCGCCGTCCTCGGCGGGAACGTAGAAGACTTCGCCGGGGCCGGAGAAATTCGCGGCGACGATCAGCTTGCGCACGTTGCGGCCGGGCAGCGAAAATTCGCCGTTCGCGCCGACGGGAACGCGCTGGAGCAGATGCTTTTCAACGGTTTCCGAAATTTTCGGCAAGTCTTCCTCCGTGAATTTCTGCCACGCCGCGGCGCGCGCTTCGGCGGAATAGAAGATTTTCTTCTCGTCGAGAAACTGCCTGAACTTTTCAAGAAATTTCGGCATGTCTCGCGAAGCCCAAAACTGCGTCTGTTCGCTTTCCGTCTGCCGATCGGCGACGCGCCCGACGCCGTCGGGATCCTGCGTCGTCGCGTTTTCCCTCTTCTGGTAGCGGGCTTTCATTCGGCTTTGCATGCGACCCTGAATCGCTTGCATTTTCGCGATTTCCTGGACGCGCTTTTCCACCCAGTGCAGCTGCGCCTCGAGATTTTCGACGCGGAAAGTTTTAAGGCGTTTCTCGATTTCCTCGGAAGCGTCCGTCCCCTCGCGCGGATAGCTTTTGTCGAGCTCCTCGGCGATCGCCCGGCGCAAATCGTCGTCCGTCCAAAGCGGCCCGGAGCAGTCGGCGAGCAGCTTGTCCTGCGCGGCGATGAGCTCTTCGGCGGTCGAATCGAGGCGGGAAAGCTGCAGGATTTCGAAGGTCGCCGCGCCGAGCATTTCCGCTGGAAGCGTTCCCGCGAGCGCGCTCGTGTCGAGCGTTCCCGTGACGGTCGACACGTCGGGATTTTTGATTTCGACGTTGTTGAGGAAAAACTGCCGCGAAGCCTGCCCGCGCGGCGCGGAAAATCCGACGGCGGCGACTTCCTCGCGCAGCCGGCCGAGCTGCAAGGCGTCGGAGGCGACGCGCTTCGCGTGCTTGGCGTATTCCGAATTCGGCGGATCCATGAAAATCGTTTCGAAAATCTTGAGCCCGCGCCCGCCGGGCGCCGTGCCGATGGTCAGCCCGTTGAACAGCAAGGAGGCGAGCACGGCGGAAACGGCGAACGCGCTGACGCCCGCTGCGATTTTCAGCTTCTTGTCTTTTTTGAGCGCCTCTTCGTGGATTTTGATGGCGGCGGCGGCCTGCACCGGCGTGAATTTGTCCACGGAAATGGCGTCCGCCAAATTGTAGAGCAGCAGCTTTTTGCGCACGTCCGGATCGAGCTTTTCCGAGGTCGCCTCCTTCATGGCTTCTTCCTCCGAGCGGGTTTTTCGGGCGACGCGCACGGAGGGCTTCTTTTCGGCGGGAACGAAATCCGCCAGCGTCTTCCACTCGGCGGAACCC
>DVOG01000091.1 GCA_018713755.1 Candidatus Spyradosoma merdigallinarum
GGAAAAGGCAAGGGCGGGCGTTCCCGCCAACGGCGCAAAAATCTTGTCGGCGACGCTCCCGCGCATCCGAGATCCGCTCCCGCCGCAGAGAAAAATCGCGCAGGCGTTTTTCTTTTCCGGCGTTCCCGCCGCCGCGTTCCGATTTTTTTCGTCGACGCTTTCCATGGCCGTCATTCAAAAACGGGTTCCCACGAGGATTTTTTTTCGGGGGCGTCGTCGTTCGCGCCGGAATTCTCCGCGCCGGACCCGCCCTCGGCGAAGCCCGAAGTTTTCTCCGATTCCTCTTTACCCGCGTCGGAGGAGAAGGAGGAATCCGTCGCCGTTCCGAACGGGGAAAGCGTCCCCGCGCCGTTCTCGCCCGGCTTCGGAATCTGCGGCACGCGGTAGTTTCCGTTCAGCACGGCGATCGTCGGGAACAGCGTCGCGCCGCGGTAGCCCGTGCCGCCGTTCCCGGGGCGCAGCTCCGCGTCGGCGGGAGGAAAATTTTCCGGCATGAAATCCGGGTAATTTCCCGCGCCGTTCTGCGGCGGGAACCCGAAATGCTCGAAGAAGGGCGAAAGATTTTTTTTCGTCGTCTGCGACCAAAGCATGACGAAAGTGCGACGCTTTTCGTCGGCGTTCGCCAGCGGCAGACGGTTGCGCACGGTGTAGAGGCGGAACATGCGCTCCAGCGGTTCCCAGCCCGTCGCCTCGACGACGGGAAGATACGCGGAAAGCCGTTGGAACGGCACGCCGGGATCGTGGCGGAAATCCTGGACGTCCGCCTCGTCCGCTTCCTTTTCCCGTTCCCGCCGGCCTTTGCCCGACGCCGCGTCGCGGATGATTTTCCGGCGCTCGGCCTTGCGCTCGAGCTCTTCCTGCTTCAGCTGCTCGCGCATCGCCTTCTTGTTTTTCTCGCGCGTTTCGTCGCGTTCGATGCGCGCGAAGCAAGCCGCCTGCAGCGCGGGAACGTCGAAAAAGCTCGCGGCCTTGCGGCCCGTCGCCTTTTCCATGCAAAACAGCGCGAGCAGGGCGGCGGGCGTGTCGCGGTCGTCGGAGAAAACCCACTTGTCGCTGAGAGAATTTTTCCCGATCGCGAAAAAAAGTTCCCACGCGCCGTCGCGCCGGATGCGCTCCAAATCCCAATACGAGCGCGACCAGAGGAGGTTCCCGACGATCGGGTCTCCGGCGTGTCCGGCGGCGGCCGTCGTTTCCGCGTCGACGACGAAGCGCATCGGGTCGCGGCGCTCCTCCGGGCCGGAAACGAGCTTGTCCACGTCGGCGACGACGCGGTCCCAGAAAGCGATGACGGCTTCGGGATCGTCGATCGCGGCGGCCTCGTCGGCGGGAAACGTCGCGGCGAAATTTTTCCCGACGAATTCCGCCCACGGCGCGGGAGCGTAGCGCACGTAGTCCCACTGCGCTTTCTTCGTTTCGCCGAGCACGAAAAACGGCGCTTCGACGACGCCGCTGAACACGAACTGCGTGCGCCCCGTGACGCTCCCGCGCGGCGCGCGCACGTAGATCAGCCCGCCGAACGGACTCGCGATTTCGAAGGACTGTTCCCGCACGGCGAACTCGCAGGAAACGCAGGGGAAGCGCCGCCAGTAGCGCTGACGCGATTCGAGCAGATTGTCCGTGTGCGCGCCGATGCGGAGCCGCACGCCTTTCGACGTCGCGGATTTCGAAACGCGCACTTTGACGCGCTCGCCCGGCGCGGCGTAAAGCCCGGTGCTTTGCCAGCCGTCTTTCTCCGGGTCGGGATAAAACGGCTTTCCGACGCGGCGGAATTTTTCGGGAACGGCGCCGGGGAAAAAGCGCGCGCTCGGATGCTCGAAAACTTCGCGCGCGGGAACGCGATTGTAAATCTTCAGCTTTTCGGCGATTTCTTCGCGCAGTTCCGCGTTGATGCTGAGCTCAAGCGGCTCCGAGAGCGTCGGCGAAATTTCCGCGAACCAAAGATCCGTTTCCTCCGGACGCACCTTTTTTTTGAATTTGCTGACGGTGCGGAGCTTCGTCTTGAACGCGTCGCGCTTCGCCGCGATTTCCGGATCCGGCGTTTTTTCCGGCAAAAAAGGGATTTCAGGGTCGAACGGATCCGGCGCGTAGATCGCGTCGAGCGCGGCTTCCCAGGCTTCGACTTTTTCGGCGAGGCGCGCGGCGCTTTCGGAAACGGCCCCTTCGTTCTCCGCGGCGGCGGGAACGGCGGCGAGCGGGCACAGGCTCAGCAGCGCGGCGGAAACGCCGGCGCGCAGAAAGCCGGAGAAAATTTTCGCGGGAACGCTCATCGCTCGTCGGGAACGTCGTCGTCGGCGAAACGGAAATCCATCTCCTCGTCGGTCTTCGTCATTTTCAGGTTGAACACGGGAATGAGCAGCAGCAGCATCGCGAACGTGATGAACATCGCCGTCCAGCCCGCGACGTCGTGTACGGTGCCGAGCGTGAAGCTGAGGCTGTCCGTCGGGTTTCCGAAGAAATCGTATTCCAGCGCCTTCGAGCCGTGCCAAAGCGACCACAGCGTGAGAAAGCTCGTGCGCAGGATGTTCAGAATCAGCGCGAAAACGATCGAGACGCCGACGAAGAGCGCCTTCTTCTTCAGCGAATGCAGGAAAATCGCGGCGAGAAACGATCCGGCGAAAACGCAGGCCGTCATCGAGCGGATGCCCGAGCAGGCGTCGGCGACGCCCACCGTGTCGCCGCCCGGAAGCACGATGATGTTGCCTTCCTGCACGAGCGAGAAATCGAAAAGATTCAGCAGCCCGACGACCGACGCCGTCACCTTATCCAGCAGCAGCGTGCGGATTTGGCTGTCGACGAGAAACGTGAACGGGCCGGAGACGAACCAGACGCAGATCGGGAACACGAGCATCATCAGCACGCGGAGGCGCGTCCGCAAATCAAGCGGCTTTCCCGAAAAATCCCGCGCCGAGGCGAACCACGCCAGCCCGAACGCCGCGCCGATGAAGCCCATCGTGTTCTCGTGCGTCGTGATCGCCGCCGCGCCGTAAATCGCCGTTCCCGCGCCGCCGACGGCGAAAAGCAGCACGGAGAATAGCGTTCCCGCCGCGAAAAGCGCCTCGAGAATCAGCGGCGCCCTCACGCCCGGGCGAATGAACGCCGGCGGCGAAAATTCATCGTTCGCCGTTTCCGCGGTCGCGCCGTTTCCCGCCGTTCCCGCGAACGCGGCGCGCAGCAGGTGAAAGCGTTCCTTCAGCACGAACGCGCACAGGAACGGAACGAGATAGCCGAACAGATAATCGTCCTTCGACGACCAGCAGTACTGTTGGTCCCAAATGACGACGGCGCACATCAGGACGCCGAGCGCGGCGAAAAACAGCGGCGTCCTGTCGGTCTTTTCGGGGGCGGAATCGTGTTTCATTTTCTGCGTGAGACAAAAAGGCAGTTAACGCGATTTCCCGCTCCCGCGCAACGCGAAAAGGCGCCTCAGCGCGTCCAGCGGCCCCACAGCGAAAGCGGGAGCAGCCGCGCGGCGGCGGACGTTTCCCGCGTGGCGAGCTCGCCGACTTCCACGTTCCCGCCGCGCAGATGCGCCGTCGTTTCCGCGAGCAAGTTGCCGCAGAGCACGGACGAGGCGTCGATCGTGTAAAGCGTCAGAATCATCAGGCGCGCGTCGGGCGAAAGCAGGTCGCGGCAGACGCGGAGCAGTTCGGGCAAATCGCGCTCGACTTTCCACAGCTCGCCGCCGGGCCCGCGGCCGAACGCCGGCGGATCGAGCAAAATCGCTTCGTAGGCGTTCCCGCGGCGCGCTTCGCGGCGGCAGAATTTCACCGCGTCTTCCAAAATCCAGCGAATCGGCGCGTCGCCGAGCCCGGACAGCTCCTGGTTGCGCCGGCCCCACGCCACGGCGGGCTTCGACGCGTCGACGTGCGTGACGCGCCATCCGGCGCGCGCCGCGGCGAGCGACGCCGCTCCCGTGTAGCCGAAAAGATTGAGCAGCCGCATCGGCTTTCCCGTCGCGGGAACGGGATTTTTCAGAATCCGATCCCAATGCGGCGACTGCTCCGGGAAAACGCCGATCTGCTTCGAGCGGTCCATGAAGCGCAGCTGCAGCGAAAACGCGCCGCGAAAGCGCAGCGTCCACGGCGCGGGCGCGGCGTTCCCGCGAAATTTCCAGCGTCCTTCGCGGGAATCGTCCTCGTGAACGGCGACGGCTTTCGCCCATTCCTCGCGCGGGAGCGTCGGCTTCCACCACGCCTTGGGTTCGCTGCGGACGATGCGGACGCCGCCGAAGTCTTCGAGCTTGCGGCGATCGCCGGAGTCGAGCAGGGCGTAGCCGGGAAAATCTGTCGTGAGCAGGGAAATGTTCATGGAAAAATCGCTTTTTCTTCCGCGGATTCCGGCCGCGTCAGGGCAAGCCGTGGAGATTCGCCATGGAAATGCCGGAAAGCATCGCTCCCGTGATGCCGAGAAAACCCTGGTCCGTGCCGCAGATGAAAAGATTCCCGACGGGCGTCGTTCCCGCGCGGTTTTTCTTCGCCGCCCCGTAAATCGCGCCGCCGAGCTTTCCCGTGAACTTTTCGACGGTGAGCGGCGTGAAGAAATCCGACGCGGCGAGCGCACCGCGGAACTTTTCCGCGGGAACGGCGGGCAGATGCGTCAGCGCCGTGTCCGCGAGCTTTTCATAAGCGAGCGCCTTCGCGCGGGCGTAAGCTTCTTCGCCGCCGTTTTCGCGAAGCTCTTTCCAGCGGGAATAATCGGCGAGGCAGGTCACGCGCAGACAGCCTTCGCGCGGCGCGCGCGCGGGATCGCTCCAAACGTAGTTGTTCGGGATGCAGACGACGCCGGAGCGCGGGTCGATCAGCCCGTCCGGGCGGCGGTAATGAAAACGTTCCGCGTCGTTGAAGAAAATGACGGTCTCGTTCCAGCCGAAATCTTCCGCGGGAGCGGCGTCGAGCACGGAAATCGCCTCGCAGAACGCGAGCCGTCCGACGTTGTCCGCGCCGTAGTCCGCGGGAACGCCTTCGCAGAGGCGCATCGTCTCCGCCGCGCCCGCGCAGGAAAAAATCTTTTCGGCGAAAACGACGCTCCCGTCGTCGAGCTCGACGGCGGCGGCGCGCCCGTTTTCGACGCGGATCCTCTTCGCGCCGCAGCGCATTTTCCGCACGCCGCCCGCTTCCGCGAACTTGCGCACGAGCAGGCGCAGAATCTGCCGCACGCCCAGATGCGGCCGCGCGAAGCCTTCGCGGAAAATGCTGCGCCACATGATCGCGAACTGCGGGAGCGCCATGTCGTCCTCGATCGAGCTTCCGTAAAACGACAGCGGGAGAAAAAGCACGTCGGCGAGCTCCCGCGAGCGGATGAACGCGGCGACGCATTCCCGCGCGGAGGAATCCCGCGCCGAAAGCGACGTTTCGTCGTAGTCCCGCAGAAACGCGTCGAGCTTGCGGAACGCGTCGATTTCCCGCGGGAACGCGCGGGCGATTTCGCTTTCGAGCAAAGAAAAATCGTTGGAAAAACGGATGCGCTCGCCGAAGGCGTGCACGGCGGATTCGCGCTGCGGGCAAAGATCGAGCTCCTCGCGGCGAATGCGGAGCTGGCGCAGCAGCTTCGTCAGCGGCGCGTTCTTCGCGCCCGCGGGAACGAAGTTCGTCATCGCGTGAAGCCCGACGTCGTAGCCGCGGCCGTCGCGCGCGTAGAAGCCGTTGAGCCCGCCGACGGAATAGTGCCGCTCGACGAGCAGGACTTTTTTCCCGAAGTGCGCGAGGCGGATTCCCGCCGCGAGCCCGCTCATGCCCGCGCCGATGATCAGCGCGTCCGCGCGGATTTCCGCTCCGTTGCCGAATTTCATGTGCGTCGCCAGGCGTATTCCTCCCGTTCCCGGAAAAAAGAAAAAATCACGGCGCGGGAACGCCGGTCTCGGCGCCGTTCCCGCCGGAACTCAGGCAGGCGGGCAGCCACGCGTCGAGCTGTCCGGTTTCCGCGCAATGCCAAATCACGGCGATCCAGACGACGGCCGCCGCCGCGATCGTGCAGAAAACCGCCGCCGAGCCCAAATCCTTCGCGCGCTTCGCGAGCTCCCGATATTCCAGCGAAACGTCGTCGACGACGGCCTCGATCGCGGAATTGAGCATCTCCGCCGCGAGAATCAGCGGGAGCGGGAAAATCAGCGCGGCCTTGAAAATCCACGCGACGGGCGAGGCGAGCGCGAGCGCCGCCGCGGGAACGATGACGAAGACTTCCTGTCTGAACGCGTGCTCGTGGCGAAACGCCGTCGCGAAACCGCCGCACGTGTAGAAAAACGCGCGCCAAACGCGGGCGAGACCGCCTTTGGATTTTTTTTCCTTCGCGAAAGTGGTTTTGTCTTCAGGCATGAAAGCGTCGAGAAAAGCGGAGCGGAATCCGCGTTCCCGCGACGGCGGCGCGGGATTTCTTCTTTTGCGGAAAATTATTCGGAGCGGGAAAGATCTCCCTTGTCGCTGAACGTGTAGGAACCGCCTTCGGGATGCTTGAGCGTGAACGCCTCTTTCGTGTCGAACGTGATGCGGATTTCGTTCCCGGGGAGAACGTAGTCGGGCGCGATGCGGTTTCCGTCCTGCATGCGGAACGCGGCGGGAGCGCCGATCGCGCCGGTCGCCGGGTTGTACTTGACGGTGACCGCGCGTTCGAGCGTTTCGGCGAAATAGCCCTGCGCGGCCGCGCCGAGGCGCTGCCCGTCGTTGATCATGACGGTCTGCGCCTGCGCCGCCTTGTACTGCGAAATCGCCGGAACCGCCGCCGCGACGATGACGCCGAGGAGGACGACCACGATCAGAATTTCGACGAGGGTAAAAGCCTTGCGCGCCTGAAGCCGGGAACGAAGATGATGTCGCATGGGTCGGATGGGAAATGACATGAATATTTTTTCGGGAGCGCAGAATTTAAATTCTCGCGCGGGAAAAGTCAAATCTCACGAAGGCGCGTTTTCGCGCTTCATGCGGAAATACGCCTGGAGAATGCCGCGGCATTCCTCTTCCAGCACGCCGGAAACGACCGAGACGCGATGATTGAGCCGCGGAAGCTCGTGCAGCGGGAACGCGCCGCCGAGGCAGCCCATTTTCGGGTCGCCCCAGGCGAAGACGACGCGGCCCAGCCGCGCCATCACGCTCGCTCCCGCGCACATCGGGCAGGGCTCTTTCGTGACGTAGAGCGCGCACTCGTTGAGCCGCCAGTCGCCGACGGCCGCCGCCGCCTGCGAAATCGCGAGCATTTCCGCGTGCGCCGTCGGATCCTTCGCTCCCGCCGTGCGGTTGTGCGCGGACGCGATGATTTCTCCGCCGCGCTCGACGACGGCGCCGATCGGCACTTCGTCCTCTTTCCACGCGTCGACGGCTTCGTTGAACGCCATCGCCATGAAGTAGCGGTCGTCGCGGACGAGTTCCGACGGGAAAATTTTGCGGAAAGGGCAGTCCGTCATTTTTTTTCGAAAGTCGCGCGGGAACTTTTTTTTCAGATTTCTGCGGGAACGCCGGGCTCGAGGTTGACGGTCTTCGTCTTCGGCAGCGAAATCGCGAATTCCTCCTCGAACCATTCCCGCGCGGGCGGGTCGCCGTGCGTGAGGACGGCGACGCGAGGCTCCACGGAAAAGGCGTAGTCCATCAGGCGTTCCCGCGGCGCGTGCCCGCTGAGGTCGTAACGCGAAACCGTCGCGAGCACGCGGGAGATGAAATTCATGTCGGCGAAACGCAGCTCGTCGACGTTCGTGCGCGTGAGCAGACGGCCGCCCGGCGTGTCGGGATCGCAGTAGCCGACGAAGGCGACGAGATTGTGCGCGTAGCCGAGCATGTTCGCCGCGACGCGCCACGCCGGCGTGTGCTCGACGAGCATTCCGCTCGAAAGCAGGTAAATGCCCTGTTCGGGAACGTCGACGCCGGGCTCTTCGAATTCGCGCAACGCCCGCACGCCGAGATCCTTCATCAGCGACCGGTGGAATTTGACGTCGCCGGTCTTCCGCGCCATCGCGTCGAAATAATCCGCGAGGTCCAGCCCCAGCCCGGTGCAGAAAACGGGCGTTTCCGCGGGAATGCGCCCGTCTTTTTTCGCGCGGCAGAAAATGTGAATGAGTTCCTGCATGCGCCCGAACGCGAACGCGGGAACGAGCACACTGCCGCCGCCGGAAAGCGTTCCCGCGGCGTCGGCCACGAGACGGCGCACTTCGTCTTCGCGCGAAACGTCGTCGACCTCGGCCGCGCCGCGCGTCGTCTCCATGATGAGCGTGTCGACTTTCCCCTGCGGGAACGCCGCTCCGGGCACCGTTTCCTGGTCGTGGAAACACACGTCGCCCGTGAAGAAAATTTTCCGCCGTCTGTATTCGACCATGCATCCGACGGCGCCGGCGACGTGCCCGGCGGGGTAGAGCGTGAACGTGATTTCGTCGCCGTTTTCGTGAAACGTCTTCGGCGCGCCGAGCGGGAGCGGCGTCAGCGCGGCCTCGACGGCGTCGAGCTCGCTGTATGTGTAAAGCGGATACTCGCCGATGCGCAGCTCGTCGCGCTGGCGCATCATCACGCCGATGCTGTTGCGCAGAATGCGCGCGGCGACGATGCGGCTGGCCGGCGAGCACAGCACGCGGGTCTGCGGGTGTTCCCGCAGCAGCACGGGAAGCCCGCCCGCGTGGTCGAGGTGGCAGTGCGAAAGCACGACGAAGTCGACGGAGAAACCGCGCACGCGGTCCAATTGCGGGAGCGCGTTTCTGCCGAGCTTCTTCGGGTGCAGCCCGCAGTCGAAAAGAATGCGGAACGGCCCTATCTCCGCGAGAAGACAGTTCGCTCCGATGTCTCTGGCGCCGTTGAGGTCCGTAATCTGCATTCGCGGAAATTTAGCCGTTCACGCCGCGGATGTGAAGAAGGAAATCGAAAACGCGCGCCGCGTTCCCGTTCCCGCGGGGAAAAAGTCTTCCCGCGCCGCACTTTCGTCCTTCACTTTCGGCGCGTTCTCGCGCAGAATTTCCGCCATGAACGAGGCGGCGCGCAGAAAGGCCGCGAAGGAATTCGCGCGGCAGTGGAAAGACAAGGGCTACGAAAAAGGCCAAAGCCAGCCGTTTTGGACGGCGCTTCTTCGCGACGTTTTCGGCGTAGAAAAGCCCGAAGATTTCATCGTCTTCGAAGAGCAGGTCAAACTCGACCGCACAAGCTTCATCGACGGACACATTCCCGCCACGAAAGTCCTGATCGAGCAGAAATCCCTCGGCAAGAAACTCGACGCGCCCATCCGCCAGTCCGACGGCACGAAGCTCAACCCCTTTCAGCAGGCGAAGCGCTACATCGCCGAGCTCCCGCTCTCGCAGCATCCGCGCTGGGTCATCACCTGCAACTTCGCCGAATTCCACGTCTACGACATGGAAAACCCCAAAGGCGAGCCTGAGGTGATTCTGCTCAAAAACCTCGGAAAGGAATACTACCGCCTGCAGTTTCTCGTCGACACGGGAAGCGAACACGTCAGACGCGAGACGGAAGTCTCCATCGCCGCGGGCGAAATCGTCGGGCTCATCTACGACGCGCTCTCCGCGCAATACGCCGAACCGGGAAGCGCCCGCGCGCTCAAAAGCCTCAACGTGCTCTGCGTCCGCCTCGTGTTCTGCCTTTATGCGGAAGACGCCGGCGTTTTCGGCCGCCGCGGCATGTTTCACGATTACCTGACGCAGTATGCGGCGAAAGACACGCGCCGCGCGCTCATCGACCTTTTCCGCGTTCTCGATGCCCCGCCGGAAAAGCGCGACGAATACCTGCCCGAAGACCTCGCCGCGTTCCCGTACGTCAACGGCGGACTTTTCGCCGACGAGGAAATCGAGATCCCGCGCTTCACCGACGAAATTCGCGAACTCCTCCTCGTCAAGGCGAGCGAAAACTTCGACTGGTCGGAAATCAGTCCGACGATTTTCGGCGCGGTGTTTGAAAGCACCCTCAACCCCGAAACGCGCCGCGCGGGCGGCATGCATTACACCTCGATCGAAAACATCCACAAAGTCATCGACCCGCTTTTCCTTAACGAGCTGAAAGCGGAACTTGCCGCAATCAAAAGCGTTCCCGCCGTGCGGACGCGGGAACGCCGCCTGCGCGAATTTCAGCAAAAGCTCTCGGGCCTCGTCTTTTTCGATCCCGCCGCCGGGAGCGGCAACTTCCTCACGGAAACCTATCTTTCCCTGCGGCGGCTGGAAAACGAAGTCTTGCGCATTCTCCTGCGCGGCCAAATTTCCTTCGGCGCGGATTTCTCCCCGATTCAAGTTTCCATCGCCCAATTTTACGGAATCGAAATCAACGACTTTGCCGTAACCGTCGCGCGAACCGCGCTGTGGATCGCCGAAAGCCAAATGATGAAGGAAACGGAAACCATCGTCGCGCGGGATCTCGACTTCCTCCCGCTCAAAACCGCCGCCAACATTGCCGAAGGCAACGCCCTGCGCATGGACTGGGAAAGCGTCGTCCCGAAGTCAAAGCTTTCCTACATCATGGGCAACCCGCCGTTTTGCGGACGCAGATACAGAACACCGAGTCAAATTGAAGAAGTAGCGATGTTTTTCAAATATAAGGATATTGATTACGTCGCCTGCTGGTACAAAAAAGCCGCGGAATTCATCGCGGGAACATCGGTCAAATGTTCTCTCGTCTCAACCAATTCAATTACGCAAGGAGAGCAGGTCGCTGCGCTTTGGGAAAATCTCTTCGAAGAATATGGCGTTCATATTGATTATGCCTACCGCACTTTCCGTTGGAACAGCGAATCGTCCGAAAAGGCGGCTGTCTTCTGCGTCATCATCGGATTCAGTACCGCCCCTGCCGATAAGCCGAAAAAAATTTACGACAACGGCATGGAAAAAACCGTCATGAACATCAACGGGTATCTAGTGGATGCTCCTGCCGTTTTTATCAAAATCCGGACGACTCCGCTTTGCGCCGTTCCCGCTATGCGCAACGGCAACGTGCCGCTAGACGGCGACGCGCTCAAAATTGAAGAAAAAGATTACGCGGAATTCTCAAATTGCAGACAATATGTGAAACGCTTAATCGGCGGGCAAGAACTCCTCCACAATGAAAAACGCTATGTGCTATGGCTTGTAGGCGTCAGCCCGCACGAAATAAAAGCGTTTCCCCAAATCTACAAGCGCGTGGAATTGTGCAGGAACAATCGCCTTCGAATGAAAGATGCAGGAACGCAAAAACTTGCCGAGACTCCCATGACTTTCCGAGATATTAACAATCCGGCTCGTTACATCGCGCTTCCTATGGTTTCGTCTGAACGGCGAAGATATATCCCAATGGCATATTTCGATGGAGAAACCATCCCCACAAATCAAGTGCAAATCATCCCCGACGCCACACTCTACCACTTCGGTATTCTCACCTCCAACGTCCACATGGCGTGGATGCGCGCCGTCTGCGGACGGCTGGAAATGCGCTACCGCTACAGCAAAGACATTGTGTACAACAATTTCCCCTGGCCATCTACCCCCCCCCCATCGGGCAATACGCGAAAGGCGGAGATCGAACAGACGGCGCAGGGCATTTTGGACGCGCGCGCCCTGTATCCCGATTCTTCGCTTGCCGACCTGTACGACGAGCTGACGATGCCTCCCGAACTGCGCAGGGCGCACCAGGCCAACGACCGCGCCGTCATGGCCGCCTATGGTTTCAGTTTGAAAATGAAGGAATCCGAATGCGTCGCCGCGCTGATGAAGCTGTATCAGAAACTGACAGCGCGGTGAACGTTCCCGCGTTCCCGCGGGGAATTTTTTCCCGCGCGGCGTTTTCCGCTTGATAAAACGGGATGAAAGCGGATGATAGTTCGCCGTCTTTCCCGCAAGGGAAGTCCGCCCGCGCGCCGGTGGAAGCCGAAGAAAACGTCTTCGCGGCTTTCGAAACCCGACGGTCGGGAACGCGCGCCGCGGCGGATTCGGACAAAAAGGAACCACACACACAGTCAAATGGACAATAAGTTATTCGTCGGAAACCTCGCGTGGGAGACTTCGGAGGACGACCTCAAGGCCTACTTCGGGCAATTCGGCACGGTGGAGTCCGCGGAAGTGCTCCGCGACAAGTTCACCGGCCGCGCGCGCGGATTCGCGTTCGTCGTCATGGCGACGGCTGAGGACGCGCAAAAGGCGATAGAAAACACGGAAGGCCGCGAGTTTCAAGGCCGCCCGCTCAAAGTGAACATCGCGCGTCCGCGCGAAGATCGCCCGCCGCAGCAGCGCCGCGGAGGATTCCGTCCCCGTTTCGGCGGGAACGCGCCGCGCGGGAACGCCCGCGGCGGCTTCGGGAAAGGTCCGCGCCGCGGTCCCGCGCGCCCGCCGCGCCGGAATTTCGGCGGCACGCGCTCCTTCGAAAACGGCGAAGAACGCTGAGAAAAATTCGAAACGCGAACCAACGACAAAAAAAAACGTTCCCGCGACGGGGAACGTTTTTTTTTGCGCTCAGACGGACGACGGCGGGAACGCGCGCGCTCAGATTTTCTCCGCCGCGTTCAGCGCGGAAAGCATCGTCTGCGCGACGGAGATGCCGCCGCGGAAATTCCCGGCGAAGCGCAGCGGGAACGCCTTTTCCGCCTCGTCCAGCGCGGCGAAGAATTTTTCGCAGCCGATGTCGTATTGCGGAATCGCGCAGGGATTTTCGACGCGCTCGACGAACGCCGGCTCGCCTTCCGCGCCGAGAAGCGCGCGCAGCTCTTCGCGGACGATTTCCAGCTGCGCGTCGGCGGGCAGCCGCGCGATTTCCGGCTGGCGCGTCCCGCCCAAATACGTCGAAAGCGTGACGAAGCCCCGCGGCGCGCGGTTCGGGAAAAGCGACGACGTGAAAAGCGTGCCGAGAATTTTCCGCCGCTCTTTTTCGGGAACGAGCATCCCGAAGCCGTCGAGCGCGTGCGCGACGCGTTCCCGCGGGAAGCCGAGCGTGAGCATCGTTACCGGCGGCATCGGCGGCGGCTCGATGCGCGCGAAGAACGCGCGCAGGGCTTCGTCGCGGAACGGAATCTCCTTCCACGCGCGCGGCGGAATCGCGATCAGCAGCGCGTCGAAAAATTCGTCTTCCTCGAAAAACGTGCACACGGCGGCGCGGGAACGCCAGCGCGCGCGCCAGCCGCCGCCTTCGCGCGCGATTTCCGTCAGCTCGGAATCGACGCGCACGCCGCGCGGATCGAGCCGCGCGCGCAGCATTTTCGGCAGCGTTTCCATGCCGTGCGGGAACGAGAGCGTGCGCTTTTTCTCGTAAAGCCCGGAAGCGCGCTTCGCTTTCGCGTTCGGCAGCGTGCCGCGGATGAGCGAGCCGTAGCGCTGTTCGAGATTCCAGACTTTCGGGAACGCGAAGCGCACGTCGAGCTTTTCGGGATCGCCCGCGAAAATCCCCGCGACGAGCGGATTCAGCGCGTAGTCGTACATTTCGCGCCCGATGCGACGGCGCACGAAATCCGCGACGCTTTCCGCGTTCCCGTCGCGCCGCGCGGGAACGAACGGCTCGGCGAGCAGGCGCATTTTGCCGAAAAAGGAAAACAGCGGCGTCGTCGCCGCGGAAACGACGGACGCGGGAACGGCGCGCGGCTTCCCGCCGCGCACGATGAAGCGCTTTTTCGCCGCGGGAAACGCGTCGATCGCCGCGGGAAGAACGTCCGTCGCGCGCAGGAAATCGAAAAGCTTTTTGTCTTCGGCGACGAAGGTCTGCGGGCCGCCTTCGGCGAGAAAGCCGTCGCGCGCGAACGTGCGGATCGCGCCGCCGACGCGCGGGGATTTTTCGACGAGGAGCGTTTCCGCGCCGCGCATCCGCAGCGCGTTCGCGGCGGTCAGCCCGGCGATCCCGCCGCCGAGCACGAGCGTTTTTTTCCGTGGTTCCGTCATGATTGCTGTCGGGCGCCGATGTTCGCGCAAGTTCCGCGGGAACGCAAAGGAATTTTCAGCGCCAGCCGACCAGCGTGATGCCGCGTCTTGCGGCTTCGGCGAGGACTTTTTCCTTTTCGAGAATGACGACGTTGTCCGCTTCGAGCGCCGCCGCCGCGATGCCGCCGATTTCCATGCTCTCGAGCGTGCGCGCGCCGAAGCAGGGCACGTCGAAGCGGTAATCGTGCCCGGGCTTGACGGTTTTGACGTAGAGCGGATTTTTCTTCGGAATGTCGGCGCAGCGGCGCAGCATCTTGTCCGTGCCTTCGTAGGCTTCGACCGCGGTGACCGTGCCGCCGGAAACGACGACGCCCTGACCGATGTCGAGCCGCGCGCATTCCTTCGCGATTTTTATGCCGTATTCGAGCGCGAAAGGATCGACGTTTTTTTCTTTGCCGGCGAGCGTTCCCGCGGAGGCGAGCTGGTCGTCCATGAACGCGCGCGCGTCAAGCTGCGTCACGCCGATTTTCGCGGCTTCGTCGGCGACGGCGCCGAAAATCGTATGCGCGTTGCGTTCCTTGAGCCGCGCGAGGATGAGCGCCGCCTTCAGGTCGGGAACGAGGCCTTGGAAAAGGCGCTTCGGCGCGACTTGGCCCGCCATGATGAAGTAGCGGGAACGCAGTTTCTCGAGATTGGAAAGGAATTTCCCGAGCTGACCGACTTTCGCCCAAAGCACGCGTTCCCGCGGGAACGTTTCGACGAACTCGGGATCGACTTCGTCGACGATCGCGATCAGCGAAACGTCCATGCCGGCGGCGCGCGCGCGTTCGGCGACGAGGCGCGGGTAGGCGCCTTTGCCCGAAAGAAGCGTCAGCCCTCCGGCGGGATCGAAATCGTTCGGCAGAAATTTTGAAAGCGCGTGCATCGGCGTGAAGCTTAAAAGTTTTGCGGAGGCGTGGCTAATTCATTTTTCTCCGGCGCAGACGGCGGGAACGCCGGCCGAAGCCGCTGCGCCAGCTTCACGTAAACGAGCAGGACGACGTTCATCAGCAGCGCGTAGATGATGGCGGGAACGGCCATCGCGGCATCGTTGAAAATCAGCGGCGAAGCCGCGACGGCAATCGCCTGAGCGGCGTTCTGCATGCCCACTTCGATGACGATCGTCCGCCGCGCGGCGCCGCCGAGCCCGAACCCGCGGGAAAGCAGCGAACCGGCGCCCATCGCCAGCAGAATCAGCGTTCCCGCCGCGATCCCGAGCGTTTTCAGATTTTCCAGAATCGTCGAAGCGTGCTGCAGGAAAAAGACCGCGGCGAGCACCATCAGCGCCGGGAACGCCGCGCGTCCGAGAAGCGCATGCGCGCGCCGCGCCGCTTCGGGTTTCGCGCGCCGAAAAAGCGCGCCGCACAGCATCGGCAAAAACAGCAGGACGATGTTCTGCAGAATCAGCTCTCCCGCCGGGAGATCGATTTTCACGTCCGTCTGCGCGGCGACGAAATGCGCGGCGAATTCCATGATCGCCGGCAACGTGAAAAGCGTGATCACGCTGCTCAGCGCGGTGAGCGTCACGGAAAGCGCGACGTCGCCTTTCGCCAGCATCGAAAAAACGTTCGACGAGCTCCCGCCCGGGCAGCACGCGATCAGCATCAGACCCAGAAACCAGACCGGCGGAAGTCGAAAAGCCGACGCGACGCCGAACGCGATGAGCGGGAGCGCCGCGAGTTGCCCGACGAGCCCCGCGGCGACGGCGGCGGGGCGGCGGAACACGCCGGCGAAGGCTCGCCCGTCAAGCTCGATGCCGAGCTGAAACATCAGCACGATCAGGATGGGAAGGACAATCCAGACGGCGTTCATAAGGCAAAGAAAAAACAGGCGTTCCCGTCACCGGGCCGTCGCGCGCGCGTTTTCGACGGGCGGCGGGAGCGTCGTCGCGCGCGTTTCCGTCTTCCCGTTGAAGGTGAGGCGAACTTCGCGCGGCTGCGGAGAAAAAAGCGCGCAGCGCGTCACGCGCCCGTTTTCCCAAGCGAAATCGACGGTGACGTTCCCGCGCGCCTTCAGCCCGCGGACGGAGCCGCTTTTCCAGGCGGAGCAGGGCGCGGGAAGCAGCTCGATGCCGTCTTCGTGCGACTGCATCAGCATTTCCGCGACGGCCGCCGGATAGGAGAAATTTCCGTCCGCCTGAAACGGCGGATGCGTCGCGAGCAGGTTCGGGAGCAGGTTGTGCGCCGCGAAGCCCGCGAGCATTTCGTGCGCCTTCTCGCCGTCCTTGAGACGCGCGCGGAGCGCGGCGCGCCAAGGCCACGTCCACGAGCGGCGGGAATCGCCGGAGTTCCCGCGCAGGTCGAGCGACTTTTTCGCGGCGGCGGCGAGTTCCGGCGTGCGGCGCGGCGAGATTTCGCTTCCCGGGAAAACGGCGAAAAGGTGCGACGTGTGGCGATGTCCGCGAACCATGTCCGGGCGGTCGATCATCCATTCCTGCAGGTAGCCGTTTTTCGAAATTTTGTCCGGCGCGATGCGCGCGCGCTTCCTGCGGAGATTTTTCGCCCAAGCCGCGTCGACGCCGAGAATTTCCGCCGCCGCCGCCGTGTTCCCGAAGAGTCCGCGGACGAGTTGGCAGTCGTGCGCGACGCCGTCTTCGACCGGGCCCCATTCGTGCGACCATCCGCCGGGCGGCACGAGCGTTCCCGCGGGAACGCCGGCGAGCTGCGCGAGGTCCGCTCCCGCGTCGGAGGTGCTGAAGCCAGCGCCGTTTTCGCCGAGCTCCTTCAGGTGGTCTTCCCAAAAAAGGCAGGCGTCCTTCATCATCGGATACGCGCGCTTCCTCAGAAATTCCTTGTCCTGCGTGAACAGAAAATGCTCCCACATGTGCAGCGCGAACCAGGCGTTGACGGGAACGTTCCACATCGTCCAGCCGCCCCAGCCCCACGGGTTCTGCGAAATGCGCGTCGTCCAGCTGCGGCGGCTTTTCCCGAACTGCTTCTGCGTCATGGCGCGGGACGCGGGCGCCGTTCCCGCGATGAAGTCCAGCAGGGGCAGGTGGCATTCGGAAAGATTCGTCGTTTCCGCCGCCCAATATGCTTCCTGCAAATTGATGTTGTTGTGGTAATCGCTCGCCCAGGGCGCGTGAACCTTGTCGTTCCAGAGGCCTTGGAGATTTGCGGGAAGCGGGCCGCGCGACGACGAAATCAGCAGATACCGCCCGAACTGGAAAAGCGTTTCCTCGAAATCGGGATCGCGCGGGTCTTTCGCGTAGGCTTTGAGCCGAAGCGCCGTCGGGAGCGCGGCGCGCGCCGGGTCGCTTTCGCCGAAATCGACCGAGCAGCGGTCGAAAAAGGCGCGATGCGCGGCGACGCTGCCTTCGCGGAGCGCTCCCGCGCCGTGCGCGCGGACGAAACGTTCCGCGGCGGCGACGGTCGCCTCCGCTTCTCTCGCGGGATCGGGGCCGCGGCGCTTTTCGCCGCTCCCGCGGGAAAAATCGGTGCGCATCGCGACGAGGACGACCATCGCGTCCGCGTTTTCGACGGAAATTTCCGGGAGCTTCGTTCGGTCGAACGCGGCGCGCATGGCGTCCCCGCCGCCGACGTAGGAGACGGGGACGACCGCGCTGCCGCCGCGTGCGCGGAGCGTTCCTCCGTCCGCGACGACGGCGAGCGCCGCCGCGAAGCGCATCCCGTTGGCGAGCGTTCCCGTCAGCGTCAGCCTGTTCCCGCGCGCCGCGAGCCGCGCGGAATGGTGCGGAGAAAGCGCGAGCCGCGCACCGATTTTTCCCCGTTCGGACGCGCGCCAGACGACGGCGACGACGTCCTGCGGCGCGGACGCGAAAACTTCCCGCTCGTAGTTCACGCCGCGCGCGGAAAACGACGCTCCCGCGACGCCTTCGGAGAGCGAGAGGAAGCGGACGAAATTTTCCGCGGCGTTCCCGTCGAGCTTCGCCGCTTCGACGAGCAGATCGGCGAAAGGCTGATAGCTGCCGAAGGCGTCGTTTCCGGCGGTCGGCCCGTAAGCGTAGCCGCTGCAGTTTCCGGCGGCGTTTTCTCCGCCGCTCCAAAGCGTGATTTCGTTGAGCGCGACGCGTTCCCGCGCGGGATTTTCGAGCGCCGTCGCGCCGATGCGGCCGTTCCCGACGGGATAGCCTTCCGGCTCCCAGCCTTTGCCGGCCGGAACATCGTCCGCGGGAACGTTCCAGCCCGCGTCGAAACTCTGCGCGGGAACGTCGGACCAGATGCGGAGCGCGTTCGGCGCTTCCTCCGCGCCGGAAAACGCCGCCGCGGCGACGGCGAACAAAAACGCGGCGGCGGTCGTTCCCGCCGGGGAAAAGAAAAGGACACGGACTGACATGGCGTAGAAAGAAATTGCGGGAATGCTCGGACCTTCTGCGGCACGTCAGCGCGCGAGGTCGTCGAGATCGAGCACGCGGATGCCGTAGCAGGAAAGCACGCTTTCGGAAAGGTCGAGATCGTTGGTGGAAAGCACGACGCCGCAGCGGTTTTCCGGGCGGCAGAAAAGCGGATAAAGGTAGTGAATGTTGATTTCCGCCTGCCCGAGCGACTGCGTGATTTTCGCCAAATCTTCGGGCGAGGGCAACTCGGCGACGAGAACCCGCGTTTTCGAGAAGGCGATGCTCGCCTCTTTCAGCGCCTTTTCCGCGGTCTCGGCGTAGTCGGGAACGAAACGGATGACGGCGCAGTCCGTCTGGTCCAGGCAGCTCATGCCGAGGAGATGGACGTCCGTGCCGAGCATCGCCTGCGTGATGACGTTGAGGCAGCCGACCTTGTTTTCGGCGAAAACCGAAAACTGGAGGATGTTTTTCTTGATGCGGGAATGCGGAACGGATTTTGGCATAAGGCGCGAGACCGGACGGAATTTGAAACGGGAAAACTGTTGCGTACCATTTTCCGGCGGTAACGCGGCAGTGGCAAGCGAATAAGAAACGTCGCCCGCCGCATTTTCCCGCTTGCCTAAGGAGGCGTTTTTTCGGAAACTTCCGTTTTTCCTCGGCGTTCCCGCGTGAGCGCTTTCCCGCGGGCCTATAGCTCAACGGTCAGAGCAGGGGACTCATAATCCCTTGGTTGCAGGTTCGAATCCTGCTGGGCCCACCATTTTCCCGCGGGAACGGGAAAATTCCGCTTTTTTGATTCAACATTCCGCCTCCGTATGACCGAAGAAGTTCTGCAAGCCATCCCGCACCGTCCGCCGTTTCTGTTCGTCGACAAAGTCGTCGAAACGCGCGAAGACGGCATCGTCTGCTCCCGCGTTTTCCGCGCGGAGGAAAAATTCTATGAAGGGCATTACCCGAACGCGCCGCTCACGCCGGGCGTCCTGCTCTGCGAAAGCGTTTTTCAGGCCGCGGCGATTCACCTCGTGAAAAAGGCGCAGGCGGGCGGCGACGCGGCGTTCGCGAACCGCACGCCTGTGCTCTGCCGCATCGAAAACGCGAAGTTCAAAGGCATGGTTTTCCCGGGCGACGAAGTGCTCATCGAAGTCAAGGAAGGCGAGACGCTCTCCGGTTTTCATTACATGAGCGGGAACGTCAAGCGCGGCGGCAAGCCGGTGCTTCAGATCAAGTTCGCGCTCGCGATGCTGGAAAAGAAATAAACCGCGCGGGAACGGCATGGGCGATTTTCTCAGGCTCGAAGGGAAAAAAATCGTCGTCGCGGGAACGGCGAACCGGAAGTCCGTCGCGTGGTTCGCGGCGAAAACGCTGGAAGAGGCCGGCGCGCAGGTCATTTATTCCGTGCGCTCGCGGGAACGCGCGGCGTCGCTGGCGAAACTGCTCGAAGGCAAGCCGCTCTACGTCTGCGACGTGGAACGCGAAGAGGAAATTTCCGCGCTGGCGGAAGCCGTCGCGCGCGACTTCGGAAACGTCGACGGTCTGCTGCACAGCATCGCGTTCGCGAACTACGCGGACGGCTTCAAGCCGTTTCACGAAACGAAGCGCGCGGATTTTCTGCAGGCGACGGCGATTTCCGCCTTTTCGCTCGTCGAGCTCGCGCGCGCCTTCGCTCCGCGCATGAACGCGGGCGCGTCCGTCGTTTCCGTCGGGATTTCCTCGCAGGTCACGGCGGCGAACTACGGCTACATGTCGCCGATAAAAGCCGCGCTGGAGTCGGCGTCGCGCTTTTTGGCGAAATCGTTTTCCGCGCAGGGCATCCGCTTCAATTCCGTGAACGCGGGACCGTTGAAAACCTCCGCCTCGGCGGGCATTCCCGGCTATCTGAAAAATTATCTTTTCGCTGAAAAGCTCACGATGCGCAAGGCGAACGTCTCGACGCAGGAAGTCGCCGACGCGATCGTCTGGCTGCTTTCGCCGCGTTCCTCCGGCGTCAACGCGCAGTCGCTCGTCGTCGACGCGGGCATGGGCTGGAACTTTTTCGACGAAAGCGTGGTCGAAAAGGCGACGGCGCTTTGACGGGCGCTGTGCGAGAGCGCGTTCCCGCGCGGGAACGGCGGCGCCTCAGGCTTCGCCGTCGCGCGCGTTTTTCTCGAGTTCCCGCCGCGCGTCGAGCAGCACGCGCAGGCAAACGTCGCGCAAATCCATGAGCGCGCAGCGCAGTTCCCGCGACGCTCGCGCGCAGGCCTGATCCTGCTTCGGGACGGACAATTTCTCCATGAGCGCGAAATGCCTGTTCAGCGCCGCGTGCGCATTTTTCATCAGGCAGACCGCCAGGCCGAATTCGAGCGCGTCCTCCGCGTCGACGGCGAGCATCATGTCGCGCTGCGCGGACGAAAGCGTTTCCGAAAGCGCGGCGGCGGTTTCCGCGGAAAGCTTCGCGCCGTGCGGGCTTTTCCAAAGCGCGCACCAGCGGGAACGCGCGAAGCGGAAAAGCGCGCCGACGGCGATGCATTCCGGCAGATTGTGCAGCGAGTAGACCGCGGAGAAATCCGGCGCGGGAACGGCGGGCGAGGGCAGGGAATCTCCGGGGAGCTGCTCCGGAGAAAAATCCGCGGCGTTCCCGCGCGCGTCGCCGGAATCGTCGTCGCCTTCTTCGGGAGCGCCCAAATGCCAGCCCATCGCGAGCGCGCAGCGGTCGAGCCGATCGCCGGCGGCGTCCTGTTCGGCGCGGAAAGTTTCCTCGTAAAATCCGAGAAAGCGCGCGGTTTCGCGATCGGCGCGGCGCAGAATGTCGCGCCATTCGCCTTCGCCGCGCGAAATCTGGCGGCGGCCGTTTTCGTCGCTTCCCGCGTCGGAGCTGTTTTCGGAATCTTTCATGGACAAAAGAGGATGAAACTCGTGTTTCCGGTTAAGATTCTTCTTTTCCTCCAGACTCCGCAAGCATCAATGCCGAATGAGAATAACTTTTTTTTTTTCAGAACAGGCTTGCCAAGGAGCGGGGAAAGCGTATGCTTCTTAGCATTGTTCTTTTTCGTTCAACGGGGCGTGGTAGCCAAGTGGGAAGGCCGAGGTCTGCAAAATCTCTATGAGTCGGTTCGATTCCGACCCACGCCTCCAAGAGAGTTTCCTGTTATTTTTTTCTTCCCAATCCAACCAAGTCCGTAAGGTTCTCCTCCTTTCCCTTACGGACGGCCGCCGGCGAGTTTTCCTCCTTTCTTCTCGCCGGCGGCTTTTTTTGCGCGGCTTTAGCGTTCTTCTTTCCGCGGAAAAAACTCCCGCGCGGGAACGTTGACAGGACAGACGTTGTTTCCCATAATGCGCCGCCGTATGAAAATCCCTGAAAAAAGCATATCCCTCTGCGCGGTTCTCGCGCTGTCCGCCTTCGGCGTGAACGCGTACGCCGCGGCCGATGCCGCTCCCGCCGCGAAAAAGCCGCTCAACATCATTTACATCATGAGCGACGACCATGCCGTGCAGGCGATTTCCGCCTACGGGCATCCGATCGGAAAACTCGCGCCGACGCCGAACATCGACCGCATCGCGGACAACGGCGCGCTTTTCATGCGCAATTACTGCGCGAATTCCATTTCCGGGCCTTCCCGCGCCACGATTCTCACGGGAAAACACTCGCACGCCAACGGCTACATGAGCAACGAGTGGGGCTCTTTCGACAATCGCCAGAACAACGTGGCGAAGGTCTTCAGGCAAAACGGCTACCAGACGAGCATCGTCGGCAAGTGGCACATTCCGAGCGATCCGACGGGCTTCGACACCTGGCAGGTTTTCATCAACCAGGGGCAATACGTCAATCCGTATCTGATTTGCGGGAACGCGAACGGACGCAGCCCGGCGGGAACGGAAATCAATTTCGGGAAGGGCGTCGTCGCGAAAACGAACAAGGACGGCATCGCCACGCCGACGGGCTATTCCACCGAAATCGTGACCAACCGCGCCATTCAGTGGCTCGAAAACGAACGCGACAAGTCGAAGCCGTTCTTCTTCATGGTTCACTTCAAGGCGCCGCACCGCAACTGGATTCCGAAAGAAAAATACTACAATCTCTTCGACGACGTGAAGTTCCCGGAACCGCCGACGTTCTTCGACGATTACGCCGGGCGCGACGCCGCCAAGCACCAGGACATGTCGCTGCTGTGGACGATGCGCTGGGCCGCGGATCTGAAGCTGTTCCCGTCCCGCGACAACCACACGCTCCCGCGCTGGATGTTCCCGCCGCTCATGACGAACGAGCAAATTCAGCGCTACATCGACGCCTACGTCGAGAAAAACAACGCCTTCTTCGACGCCGGCATCTGCACGCAGGAGGAATGGAACGAATGGCGCAAGCACCGCAACGACGAAAA
>DVOG01000014.1 GCA_018713755.1 Candidatus Spyradosoma merdigallinarum
GGAACGCGCGAAGGCATCCGCCGCGCCGCCGTAGAAGCCGCGCTCGAAATGCTCGCGGAGGCGCTCTGACGCTCGGCGTTCCCGGTCGAAAAAAAATTGCGGAAAGAAGAAAAAAAATTGACAGGCATCGCCCGCATGCTTTTCCTTTCGGAAAAAATTTTCCGAATTTCATGAATCGCGTTCAGAGCAACATCGCTTTTTGGTGGCGTCCCTGCGACAGCAGCGGACGACGGCTCGGCGCGCAGAAAAAACGGCAGCCCTGAAATTCCGAAGAAAACGGAATCCAGAAAAAGAACCCTTCGACCGCAGATTTTCCCTCTGCGGTTTTTTTGTTTTACGAAAATTCCCGAAAAAAAACTTTCCCGCGAAAAAGCTTTCATGAATACGCAAAGACAACTCGAAAAACGCACGGTCAGGCACGTCAGCGAACCGCTTGACCTCTACGAAAAAATCCGCCGCGCGCGGCGCGCGAACACGCTGCTGCTCGAATCGGCAGACCTCACGACGCACGCGGGAACGCAGAGCCTCATCGTCGCCGACGCCTGCCTGCGCGTTTCCTGCCGCGGGCGGCGCGTTTTCGTCGAGGCGCTCGACGAAAACGGCGCGGCGGCGTTTCCGGCGCTGCGGGAGGCGCTCAGCGGCGTCCCCGCGGAGGAAAAAGAGAACGCGCTCGCGTTCGCGTTCCCGCCGGCGGACGACGACCTCGACGAGGAAAGCCGCCTGCGCGCGCCGTCGCCGCTCGACGTGCTGCGCGCGCTGCGGGAGCGCTGCGCGCCGGCGGGCGCCCCGGAACGCTTCCTGCTCGGCGGCATTTTCGCCTACGATTTCATCGAAGTTTTCGAAAAGCTTCCGCCCGTTCCCGAAGGCGCGAATACCTGCCCGGACTTTCTGTTCTACCTCGCGGAAACCGTCGTGAAAATCAATCACGTCGCGCGCTCGACAGAAATCTTCTCGCTTCTGCTGAGCGAGGCGCCGGAAGTTTCCCGCAAAATCTCCGCTCGTGAAGAAGAAATCGCCCGCGCCTGCGAAAATTTCGTTCCCGCCGCCGCGCCCGCCGCGAAGCCGCAGCCGCGGGAAGTGCTTCCCGTTTCGCTGAACAAGAGCGACAAGACTTACTGCGCCGAAGTCGAATACCTGAAATCGTTCATCCGCAAAGGCGACATTTTTCAAGTCGTTCCCGCGCGGAGCTTCAGCGCGCCCTGCCCGAACCCGGAAGCCGCCTACCGCGTGCTGAAGCGCAGCAATCCGAGCCCCTACATGTTTTACGTCGACGACCGGGACTTCGCCGTGTTCGGCGCTTCGCCGGAACTTTCCGTGAAATTCACGCAAGCGACGCGGCTCGTCGAGCTCTACCCCATCGCGGGAACGCGGCGGCGCGGGCTGCGCGAAGACGGGAGCGTCGATTTCGATCTCGATTCGCGCATCGAATTCGAACTGCGCATGGACACCAAGGAACTCGCCGAGCACCTGATGCTCGTCGATCTCGCGCGGAACGACTTGGCGCGCATCGCGAAGCCGAACACGCGCCGCACGAGCGAGCTGCTCAAAGTCGACCGCTACAGCCACGTCATGCACCTCGTCTCGCACGTCGTCGCGGAACTGCGCGACGGGCTCGACGCGTTTCACGCCTACCTCGCCTGCATGAACATGGGCACGCTCACGGGAGCGCCGAAAATCCGCGCGACGGAGCTGATACGCGAAGTCGAGCGGGAACGCCGCGGGAGCTACGGCGGCGCCGTCGGCTACGTCGGCGGGAACGGCGACATGGACACCTGCATTCTGATTCGTTCCGCGTTCGTGAAGGACGGCGTCGCGGTCGTTCAGGCCGGAGGAGGCGTCGTCGCCGATTCCGTCCCGCAGAACGAAGCGGACGAATCCCGCAGCAAGGCGGCGGCGACGCTTTCCGCGATCGCGCAGGCGCAGGGAAAAATTCCGGCGTGAAGATTTTATCGAAAAGAAACGAAAAACGACAAGGAACCGCATGAACAGGCGCACATTCTTCATCCTCGACAATTTCGACTCGTTCGTCTACAACCTCGTCGACGAATTCCGCGGCGGCGGGAACGACGTGCAGGTCTACCGCAACAGCGTTCCCGCGGAGAAAATCTTCGCGAAAATGGCGCAGGCGCAGAACCCGATTTTGGTCATTTCGCCCGGACCGGGAACGCCTGACGAAGCCGGCTGCCTGCTGCGGCTGATCGCGCTTTGCCATCGCAAGTTTCCGATCATCGGCATCTGCCTCGGCCATCAGGCGATCTGCCGTTTCTACGGCGGAACGATCGGCGCCGCTCCTGAAGCCGTCCACGGGAAAAGCTCGCTCGTCGAGCACTCCGGCGACGGGCCGTTCGCGGACATGCCCAGCCCGCTGCCGTTCGCGCGCTACCACTCGCTCGTCGCGACGAAGGTGCCGGAGACGCTCGAAATCATCGCGCATTTCAAAAAAATTCCGATGGCGGTCATGAACCGCGCCGACCGCGTGATCGGCTTCCAGTTTCACCCGGAATCCGTCATGTCGCCGCGCGGTTCGGAGCTGCTGCGTCGCGCCGTCGCGTTCGTCTCGCGCGAAGACCGCCGCGGGAACGTCCGCGCCGCGCTCGAAACGCTCTACGGAGGCAAAAAGCTTTCCGCGGAACAGACCAAGGAGCTTTTCTCGGAAATCATCCGCGGGAACGTCGAGCCCGTCACGCTCGCCTCGGCGCTCACGGCGCTGAAGCTCGACGGCGAAACGCCGGAGGAAATCACCGGCGCGGCCGAGGCGCTCATCGCCGCGGCGCGGACTTTCCCGCGTCCGGACTACGCGTTCTGCGACATCGTCGGAACGGGCGGAGACGGCTTCGGCACGATCAACATTTCGACGACGGCGGCGTTCGTCGCTTCCGCCTGCGGCGTCAAAGTCGCCAAGCACGGGAACCGCAGCGTCTCGTCGAAATCCGGCTCGTCGGACCTGCTCGACGCGCTCGGCGTGAAAACGGCGATTCCGCCCGCCGCCGCCCGCGAATGCCTCGACCGCTTCGGCTTCTGCTTTCTGCTCGCGCCGCTTTACCACAGCGGAATGCGCTTCGCGATGCCGGTGCGCCAAACGCTGGGCACGCGCACGATCTTCAACGTGCTCGGCCCGCTGATCAACCCCGCGCGCCCGACGTTTTCGCTCGTCGGCGTCTACGCGCCCGCGCTCGTCCGCCCGATCGCGGAAGCGCTCAGGCGGCTCGGATGCCGCCGCGCGACGGTCATTCACGGGAACGGGCTCGACGAATTTTCCGTCAGCGGGAAAACGCTCGCGGCGGAACTTTTGCCCGACGGCGAAATCCGCGAGAGCGAATTTTCTCCGGAAGACCTCGGGCTGCGGACGTTCCCGCAGGAAAGTCTCCGCGGCGGGAACCCGGAAGAAAACCGCCGCATCACGGAGAACATCCTGCGCGGGAACGGCACTCCCGCGCAAAACGCGGCGATCGCGGCGAACGTCGCGCCGCTGCTGCGCATGAACGGGAACGCCGCGACGCTGCGGGAAGGCGCGGAAATCGCGCTCGACATGCTCGCCTCCGGCAAAGCGTGGGAACGCGCGCAGGAAATCGTCGCGTTCACGCGGGAACTCGCCGCGCGCTGAATACCCGAGAAGAAAACGAACCCGAACCGGAGATTTTTCCATGAACATCCTCGAAGAAATTACGGCGGAAAAGCGCAAGGAAGTCGCCGCGCGCAAGCGTTCACGACCGCTCGAAAACTTCCGCGGGAACGTCGCTCCGAGCGACCGCGATTTTTACGGTGCGCTCGAAGCGCGGAAGCGCGCCGGCGTTCCCGCCTTCATCCTCGAATGCAAGAAGGCCTCGCCTTCGCAGGGCCTCATCCGCGAAGACTTTTCGCCAACGGAAATCGCGCGCGTCTACGCGAAGCGCGCGGACGCCGTCTCCGTGCTCTGCGACGAAAAATTCTTTCAGGGCGCTTACGAAAACCTCGCGCTCGTGCGCGCCGAGCTCCCGCAGCCCGTGCTGTGCAAGGAATTCGTCGTCGACGAGTATCAGATTTTTCTCGCGCGCAGCTTCGGCGCCGACGCGGTGCTGCTGATGCTTTCCGTGCTCGACGACGAAACGTATCTGCGCCTTTCCCGCACGGCGCGCGCGATGAACATGGGCGTGCTCACCGAAGCGGACTCGCCGGACGGCGTGCGCCGCGCGAATCGGCTCGGCGCGCGCGTCGTCGGCATCAACAACCGCGATTTGCGCACGCTGCGCACCGACGTTTCTCGCACGCGGGAACTTGCCGGCGCCGTCGGCGGGAACGCCGTGCGCGTCGCCGAATCGGGACTGCGCTCGCACGCGGACGCGCTCGCCTGCGCGCCGTTCGCCGACGCGTTTCTCGTCGGCACCTCGCTGATGCGGGAACGCGATCTCGACCGCGCCTGCCGGGCGCTGATCTTCGGCGAAAACAAAGTCTGCGGCCTGACGCGCCCGGAAGACGCCCGAGCCGCGCGCGACGCGGGAGCGCTCTTCGGCGGGCTGATTTTCGCGGAGGACTCGCCGCGGAAAATTTCGCCGGAACGCGCGGAGGAAATCGTCGCGGGAGCGCCGGGACTGGACTTCGTCTGCGTTTTCCGCGACGCCGGCATCGACGAAATCGCGGACGCGGCGGCGCGGCTGCATCCGGCGGCGGTGCAGCTTCACGGGAACGCGGACGCGGTGTTCGCGGCGCGGCTGCGGGAACGGCTCCCGCGCGGCGTCCGCATCTGGAAAGCCGTTCCCGCCGACGCGGAACTTCCGCGCGGCGTTTGCGGAGAAACGGTTTTCGACCGCTTCGTTCTCGACAGCGGGCGCGGCGGCACGGGAACGACGTTCCCGTGGGAAAAGATTCCGCCCGAAGCGAAGCTGCGCGCGCTGCTCGCCGGCGGCCTTTCTCCGGAAAACGCGCGCGCCGCGCACCGCGTCGGCTGCGTCGGGCTGGATTTCAATTCCGGCGTCGAAAACGCCCCCGGCGAAAAATCCGCCGAAAAGATCCGCGCGGCGTTCGCGGAAATCCGAAAATTCTGAACGCGGAAAATTCCGCGGAACGCCTTTCCCGTTTTTTAATCGAAACAGACAAACAGACAAGCAAACGCAAAAGCATGAAAACCAAACTCAATCCGTTCTTCGGAGAATTCGGCGGGATGTATGTTCCGCAGATTCTCGTTCCCGTCCTGCTCGAGCTGGAAGCGGCGTTCGTTTCCGCGCAAGCCGATCCCGCGTTCCGCGCCGAGCTGCGCGAGCTGCTGACGGAATTCGCCGGGCGGCCGACGCCGCTCACGCCCGCGCGCAACCTCGCGGCAGGAACGCGCGCGAAACTCTATCTCAAGCGCGAAGATCTGCTCCACGGCGGAGCGCACAAAACGAACCAGGTGCTCGGGCAGGCGCTGCTCGCCAAGCGCATGGGAAAAACGCGCATCATCGCCGAGACCGGCGCGGGACAGCACGGCGTCGCGACGGCGATCGCCTGCGCGCTGCTCGGGCTGAAATGCCGCGTCTACATGGGCGAAAAAGACTGCGAGCGGCAGCGGCCGAACGTTTTCCGCATGAAGCTGCTCGGCGCGGAAGTCGTCCCGATCACGACGGGATCGCGGACGCTCAAGGACGCCTGCAACGAAGCGCTGCGCGACTGGACGGCGAGCTACGCCGACACGCACTACCTGCTCGGCACCGCCGCGGGACCGCACCCGTTCCCGACGATCGTCCGCGAGTTCCAGCGCGTCATCGGCGAAGAAGCCAAGGCGCAGTGCCTGAAAAAGGAAAACCGCCTGCCGGACGCCGTCGTCGCCTGCGTCGGCGGAGGCTCGAACGCCATCGGCATTTTCGCGGATTTCATCGACGAGCCCGGCGTGCGGCTCATCGGCGTCGAGCCCGGCGGCGAAGGCGTCGCGAGCGGCAAGCACGGCGCGGCGATTTCCGGCGGGAACGATTCCACGGGAATTTATCTCGGCATGCGCGCGCCGCTGATGCAGAACGCGGACGGGCAAATCGAGGAATCCTACTCGATTTCCGCAGGACTGGATTTCCCCGCCGTCGGGCCGCAGCACGCGTTTTTGGCGCAAACCGGCCGCGCGGAATACGTGAACGTCACCGACGCGGAAGCGCTCGCCGCGTTTCGGGAGCTTTGCCGAAAGGAAGGCATCGTTCCCGCGCTGGAGTCGTCCCACGCGCTCGCTTACGCGCTGAAAATGATTCGCGCGGAACCGGACAAGGAGCAAATCGTCGTCGTCAACCTTTCCGGCCGCGGCGACAAAGACCTTGAAACGGTCATGAAAATTTTCAAACTTTGACCCCGTTTTTTCTTTTGTATACAAAAATGCGATACGACAAACTTTTTTCTTCCCTGAAAGCGAAAAACGAAGGCGCGTTCATTCCCTTCGCCGTACTCGGCAACCCCGGGAAAACCGCGTCGCTCGAAGCGCTCGAGGCGCTGATCGAAGGCGGCGCGGACGCGCTCGAGCTCGGTTTTCCGTTTTCCGACCCGCTCGCCGACGGTCCCGCGATTCAGGCGGCGGACATCCGCGCGCTCGCCGCGGGAACGCGAGCGGACGACTGCTTCGAAATCATCGCCGAAATCCGGCGGCGGCATGATGCGCTCCCGATCGGCCTGCTCGTCTACGCCAATCTGATCTGCCGGCGCGGCGCCGAAAAATTTTTCCGCGACGCGCTCGCCGCGGGAGCGGACGCGCTGCTCATCGCGGACGTTCCCGTCGAAATGAGCGCGCCCTTCCGGGAAATTTCCGAAAAGACGGGACTTCCGCTCGTTTTCATCGCGCCGCCGAACGCGGACGAAGCGACGCTTGCCGACGTCGCGAAATTCGGGAACGGCTACACGTACGTGCTTTCGCGCGCGGGCGTCACGGGAGCGGAAACGCGGGCGGGAACGCCGACGGCGCGCGTGCTTTCCGCGCTGAAGCGCTTCGGCGCGCCGCCGCCCGTGCTCGGATTCGGCATTTCCGAGCCGGAGCAAGTGCGTGCGGCGATCGCGGCGGGAACGGCGGGAGCGATTTCCGGCTCGGCGGTCGCCCGTCTCA
Organism: Candidatus Spyradosoma merdigallinarum; assembly: GCA_018713755.1. Taxonomy (GTDB): domain Bacteria; phylum Verrucomicrobiota; class Verrucomicrobiia; order Opitutales; family UBA953; genus Spyradosoma; species Spyradosoma merdigallinarum. Next base: position 7,028 of record DVOG01000014.1, read on the forward strand.
TCGAAAAGCATGCCGGCGATTCTCTCGGCATGCGCGAAGCGCTGCGCGGATTCGCGCGGGCGATGAAAGCCGCGACGCGGCGCGGGAACTGAGGAAAAGAATAAGCGGCGGCGAATCCGAAACTCGCCGCCGCCGCATTTTACTGCTGACTGACTCACTACCTCATAACTAACACACTTACATGAAAAGCGTCGCCGAAAGCGTTTTCGTCTGAAAAAAGCGCGCGCGAGGAAAAACGTTCACGCGCGGGAACGGCCTTTTTTTTTGAATTTGCAAAGCCGTTCCCGTCGGCGTTAAATAAGCAGAAACATTTAACCATCAGAATTATGGCAGCAAAAACTATTCGAGACATCGACGTTAACGGCAAACGCGTGTTCATCCGCGTCGACTTCAACGTCCCGCAGGACAAAGCGACGGGAGCCATCACCAACCCGCAGCGCATCATCGCCGCGATTCCGACGATCCAGTACGCGCTCGACCACGGCGCGGCGGTCGTTCTCGCCTCGCACCTCGGCCGCCCGAACGGGCAAGTGACGCCGAAATTTTCGCTGAAGCCCGTCGCGGAAGAGCTTTCCAAGCAGATCGGCAAGCCGGTGAAATTCGTCGAAGACTGCGTCGGCCCCGTCGCCGAAGAAGCGAAGGCGGCGCTCAAGCCGGGCGAAATTCTCCTGCTGGAAAACCTTCGTTTCCACATTGAAGAAGAAGGCAAGGCGAAAGACGCCGACGGGAACAAGATCAAGGCCGATCCCGCGAAAGTCGCGGCGTTCCGCGCGAGCCTTTCCAAGAACGTCGACGTCTACGTGAACGACGCGTTCGGCACGGCGCACCGCGCGCACTCGTCGATGGTCGGCGTCGACCTTCCCGCGAAAGTCGCCGGCTTCCTCATGGAAAAGGAACTCAAGGCGTTCGCGGCGGTTCTCGACAATCCGGAACGCCCGCTGCTGGCGATTCTCGGCGGCGCGAAAATCGCGGACAAGATTCCGCTGATCAAGAATCTCATCGACAAGGCGAACGAAATCATCATCGGCGGCGGCATGGCGTTCACGTTCAAGAAAGTCATGCAGAACATGGAAATCGGCGCCTCGCTCTTCGACGAAGAAGGCGCGAAGCTCGTTCCCGAGCTGATCGCCAAGGCGAAGGAAAAAGGCGTGAAAATCACGCTCCCGGTCGACTACGTTTGCGGCGACAAATTCGCGGCGGACGCGGCCGTGCAGGACGCGACGGACGAAACCGGCGTTCCCGCGGGCTGGATGGGTCTCGACGTCGGCCCGAAGACGAACGAAATTTTCACGAAATCCATTCTCGCGTCCAAGACCATCGTCTGGAACGGTCCCGCGGGCGTTTTCGAATTCGACAAGTTCGCGGCGGGAACGAAAGCCATGGCGGAAGCGATCGCGAAGGCGACGGAAGCCGGCGCGACGACGGTCGTCGGCGGCGGCGACACCGCCACGGCGGCGAAGAAATTCGGCGTTGCGAAAATCGTTTCGCACTGCTCCACGGGCGGCGGCGCGTCGCTCGAACTTCTCGAGGGGAAAGTGCTTCCGGGCGTGGATGCGCTCGACAAAGCCTGAAATCCGATCCGATTCGTTTTTACACAATCTTATACAACGCTATGTCACGAAAAATCCTCATTGCAGGCAACTGGAAGATGAACAAGACGGCGACGGAAGCCGTCGAGCTCGCGAAACCGATCATTGAAGCCATCGGCAATCAGAACGACATCGACGTTCTGATGTGCCCGCCGTTCACGTCGATTTCCGCCGTCAGCGAACTTATCGGGAACTCGACCGTCCGCGTCGGCGCGCAAAACATGAGCGACAAGGCCTCCGGCGCCTACACGGGCGAAATCTCCGCCGCGATGCTCCGCGATCTGCAGGTTTCCTACGTCATCCTCGGCCACAGCGAACGCCGCAGCTACTACGGAGAAACCGACGCGTTCATCAACCGCAAGGTTCTCGCCTGCCTTGAAAACAACCTGAAGCCCGTGCTCTGCGTCGGCGAAACGCTTGAAGAGCGCGAAGCCGGCAAGGTCGAAGAAGTCATCAAGACGCAGCTCGTCGGCGGGCTGGCGAACGTTCCCGCGGACAAGGCGGAAAGCGTCGTCATCGCTTACGAACCGGTTTGGGCGATCGGCACGGGCAAAACCGCGACGCCGGAACAGGCGCAGGAAGTCCATGCGTTCATCCGCAAGGAGCTGATCGGGCTGCTCGGACAAGTCGGCAACGCGATCCGCATTCTCTACGGCGGCTCCATGAAGCCGGCGAACGCCGACGAGCTTCTCGCGAAGCCGGACATCGACGGCGGGCTCATCGGCGGCGCGGCGCTGGTCGCAAAAGACTTTCTCGCGCTCATCGAAAGCGGCGTGAAAGCCCAGGCGAATAAGATCTGAGTTCCCGCAACTTAGATTCTTTTCAAAAAGAAGCGCGTTCCCGCGCGGCGAAAGCCGTCCTCATCGCGGGAACGCGCTTTTCTTTTCTCGCCTCGCCTTCCCGCTCTCCACAAGAATTTTGTTTGCGGGAACGCGGCAAAAAATCTACCGTCTGCGCATCGTTTTTTCTGTCATGTCAGATTCCGTTTCATTGCAAGTCTTCGAATCCGCGAACGGGGCGCTCCCGCCGCTTTCTCCGCTGCAGGAAGAAGTCCTGCGGCTGAAGAAAGAGCGCAACGCCGTGCTGCTGGTCCACAATTATCAGAGCGAGGAAATCCAGCGCGTGGCGGATTTCGTCGGCGATTCGCTCGGACTTTCCTACCAGGCGGCGGCGGCGAAGGACGCGGACGTCATCGTATTCTGCGGCGTGCATTTCATGGCGGAAACGGCGAAAATCGTCAACCCGTCCAAGCGCGTTCTGCTGCCGGCGCCGGAAGCCGGCTGCTCGCTCGCGGACTCCTGCCCTGCGGAAGAGCTCGCCGCGTTCAAGGCTGCGCATCCGGAGCTTTACGTCGTCGCCTACATCAACTGCAGCGCGGAAGTCAAGGCGCTCGCCGACGTCATCTGCACGAGCGGGAACGCGAAAAAAATCGTCGAGCGCGTTCCCGCGGACAAGGAAATTCTTTTCGTTCCCGACCAAAATCTCGGCGCGTGGGTCGCCGGACAGACCGGGCGGAAAATCCGCCTTTGGCCCGGCAGCTGCTACGCGCACGTGCTCTTCAGCGTGCGCGAAATCCGCAAGGCGAAAGAGGCCTTCCCCGGCGCGCCCGTGCTCGTGCATCCGGAATGCGTGGAAAGCGTCCGCGCGGAAGCCGACCTCGTCTGTTCGACGGAAAAAATGGTCGACTTCTGCAAAGCGTCGGCGGCGGAAACGTTCATCATCGTCACGGAAACGAACATGATCGCGCGGCTGCGCCATGAAATTCCCGGGAAAAAATTCGTCGCGGGACCGACGGCGACTTGCGCCTGCAACGAATGCCGCTTCATGAAGATGAACACGCTCGAAAAGCTGCGCGACTGCCTGCGCGACCTGGCGCCTGAAATCGTCATGGACGAAACGCTGCGTTCCCGCGCCGCCGTCCCGCTTCTGCGCATGCTTGAATGGAGCAAGGCGTAAAGGGAAAAAGCCGACGGCGTTCCCGCCGCTCCTTTTTCGTTGACTTGGCGCGGTTTTTGCATTTCTTTTCTCAAAAATGTTCTTTGGCAAGCCGAATTTCGGCTTCCGCAATCGCTTTCATCGAATTTCACGGGGATGTTCCGGATTCGATCTCGGTTCGGAGGTTGCGACGGCACGCGGACGATGACACTCGGCGTCCTAAAATATGTGTCAGCCAATCAAATGGCAAAACCAACACCATCGCGTTCGAGCGCAGCAATGCGCTCGCGCTTGCCGCCTGAAAGCTGCGGCACGGTCACGCCCGCCTACGCCTGCTAAGCGGCCGGGCTGTCAAAAAAGCAGGTAAAACCTCGCCCTTGTCGGCGTTCCCGTGAGGTTAAACTTGGGAAAGCCGATAGGCGGTTCCGGGCGCCCTCGCCCCAAGAAACGCCGAAATCCAATCGAGCGGCTAAGCGTGTAGAAGTTTCAGCTGAAAGACCGGGAGACGCGGGTTCGACTCCCGCCATCTCCACCATTTCAAGATAATCCGAACCTTTATCCGATCGGACATGGGGTCGGACATGGGGTCGGATTTCTTGTTTTGATCGAGAAAATCGCAGATTGGTGACACAGCAAAGCAGGAGGGCAGCTCACGCGGCTGCCCTCCTGCTTTGCTATACGAAAACTCCGTTGTGGTTACAGTTCCTTCTTTTGTGTCTCCTTCAGCAACGACCATATTTCAATCTGCCGTTCTTTCAGTTCTGCAACATCCTCTGCATAGAAACGCCCGGTGTTGTTGATTCTTCGACAGATCTGATTGATATTTGACTCTGCCCGGCTAATGGCGGCAGCCAGCTTTTTCTGCTGGGTGTAGTCCACCATGATGATGTAACCGTCAATTGCCATCTTTCGGAGATATGCGCCCATGTTTTTTGTGCCGAGCTGCGTCATCTTGTACCGGCTTAGTTGCTTCTCCTGCTCAGTCACGCAAAACTCAATGCGGATTGGTCTTGTACGGTTTGCCGTGATTCATTCACCTCCCTTCGGTCAATGACGAAAAACTTTGTATCGGCCGATATACTTCTCCGAAAAGCCTCCCTTCACTTTACAACGGACATTTTTTCGCCGTTTGTCCGGGCGAAAACTGAAAACCAGCTTCCGACGAAATTCGGCAAGCTCCGCGCTCCTCCGCAAGCGCGTCGTCGCTCAGCCCCGCATACGCGCTCCCCTTGTCCTCCCTCAGCCGCTTGTAGAACTTCGTCTCCTTCGTCACCGCAAGCGCGCGCTCCGCAAGCCGCGCGTCCGCCTTCCGAACCCAGCTCAGCCACACGTGCGCCCACTCGTGCAACGGCGTGTCGAAGTCCGCAAAGTCCTCGTTCAGGTGAAGCTCCCCGCTCCCTTCGTCCCAATACCCGTAGACCAGCCCCGCGGCGTTCCGCAAAATTTTGTTGTTGACTTTTACGACGCCAAGTTCATCCTGGGTAAAGTCATCCTGCGTGAGCAGCGATGAACTTCCGCGCTTCGTCGCTTCTGGGGGCAATTGCAGCCCCTGAGATGTGCGATAATAAGCGCGGATTTTTTGTGTGTGCACGTAGAGCGCAAGACCATCGCGCAAAAAGCCGTCGACTTGAAAGGCGGAGCGCCCGTAAATACTCGCAATGGCGTTGATTTCATGCCCGCCGCTCTCTTTCGCGTCAAGCCGCACGGCGACGACCGCGTTGTGCCCGTTCGCCTCGTCGCGCAGCTCCGTCAGCACCACAAGCGAGTCCGCCTGCGTCCGCGAGCGGAACACCGCAATCGGGTTGTCCAAATTCGTCAGCAGCCCGCGAAGCTCCCGCACGGGAACGCTGTGCTTTCCGCGAACAACCTTGTTCAGCGTCCCCACGCTGATGCGCAACGGCAGGTTCGCCGCCCCGCAGCGCTGAAGCACCGCAGGCGTCCTCGGCAAAACCGTGACCGAACGCGACGCCTCCAGCCGCCCCGCCTCGTAATCGTCCAGCACCCCGTCCCACGCCGCCTGCTCCGACATCGAAAGCGAATACCGAATGTCCGGATTCCTCTCCACGCGCTCGAACTTCCTCGTCTCAGGATTCCACTCGTCCACGGCGTCCACCCTCAGATGCTCGTCAGAAAACGCCACGTAATTCCAGCCCGCCGTCCGCCCATCACGCTTCCCGTGCCGATAATCCACCGGATACATCATCCCGTCGATGTCCGCCGACACAAAAAACTCCGACGCGAACTGTCCCGGTCTCCATACCACATGGCGGTGCGCCTTCCAAAGATCCTTCGCCGTGATGTCATCGAACGATTTCTCGCCGAACTTCCCATCGCGCATCATGGCAATCGCCTCAATGCGCATATACATCTCGCGACCGCTCGGCATCCGGTTCCCATACTCAATCAGCACATCATTGCCATCAATCCGCTCACGCTGAAGAAACGCAATCTCCTCCTCCGAGAACCCCGCCTTCCGTGCGCCCTCAATAATCCACCCCATCTGCTCCGGCGTTACCGCCTCAAACCAGCTCAGCAAATGGCTCACATCCCCCTCGGGCCGGTTCGTCCACCACGTCTGCGTCATCACAGCAGGAAGCGGAAAACGAAGTTTCGGCAACGCAGTGTGGAGCATTTCGACCTCGCGCTCAATGCGCGCCTGAGCCTCCTTCAGCTCATCCCCCTGCTCCTCCGCCAGCTTTTTGATATGATCATACTCATTCTTGACGTCCTCGACATCCTTGTAATCAGTCCCATATTCGTGTTCAACGACATAGACATCCCGCTCTTCTGCCCGACGACCATCGACTTCGTACTTGCTCCACTGCTTCAAGACCTCGTCATAATACATGGTGCGCTTGACAATCGGAGAACGCATATCCTCCTCAAGGTCTTTAAGCATTTCCGCATAATCCGGCGGCAGACTGCTCCTGAGCCCCTCCTCGATATACTCGATGACTTCATCGTTGTCGAACCCAAGCATCCCGACGGTGCCGAGATAATCATGGAGATAATATTTGATTTCTCGGATAATCCACTCCTCCGTCCCCTCCTTCGGATTCACTTCTCCCTGCTCGTCAAGGACGCTTTTGACCTTATCAAGCGCCTGCTTGAGCTGCATCGTCTCCCCTCTGTAAACGACAAACAGTTTATCGGCATCGGAATTTTTCAATGCCAACCTCGCATACTTATCCCGCGCCACCCCAAGCACACCGCTGGAATAGAGGCCACGCCCCTCATTGTTCCCGCCCGTCCCCGAGCCGACGAACTGCAGGTCGGGCTTCCAGTAGGCTTGTCCCGCCCCGGCATACAGCGGTGAAATGGAATACCGAATGTCCGGGTTTCCCGCGTCGAACGTCCCGACGTTCTCCGTAGCAGACTTCACGTTCCTTTCGTTGCGGAGCGAAACGACAATGTCTTTCCCGTCCGTAACGATTGCTTCGTCGTAGTAGGCAAGTCCTTCGTCGTCAAAGGGGCGCACAAGACTTTCCCCCTGCTCTACATTGACGATTTCGGGCTCGCGGAGATTCACGAACAGCGGAATAACCCTGTTCCCGTAATACTCCGCGACGCTCCTGTCCGACGTCGCGAAAATCGTCCCGCTCGGATACTCCGCGCTCCACACGTGTTCTTTGCGCGCCGTGCTTTCTTCGTCCGTGTCGAACGCCCAAAATTCAACATCGGCATCCGTCCCATGATACACCACCAGCGGCTCCCCGTTC
>DVOG01000092.1 GCA_018713755.1 Candidatus Spyradosoma merdigallinarum
GCGTCCCCGCGGGAAAACCCTGCGGGGACGCGTCTTTTCGGCGCGCGTTTTTCAGGACGCGGCGGCGGGCGGATTTCCGTTGCCTCCGTTGTGCGGACGCGCGCCGGAGTTGCCCGGCCGCGGACCGCGCCCGCGACGGGAGCGGCGATTGCCTCCGCGGAATTCGCGGCCGGCGTTGCCGTCGCGGTTTTCTTTCCGCGCGCCGTCGCCCTGACCGTTGAATTTCTTGCCCTTCCGGTTGCGGTTTTTCCCGCCGCGGCGATTCTTTTTCTTCTTCTTTTTGTTCAAGCCGAAAATCGCGAGAATCTTCGCCTTGAATTTCTGCCAGACGGACGGGTCTTTTTCCTGTTCGGGAATCGGCGCGGGCTCAATGATGAGCTTCGTGCGGTTCCCGCCGGCGTTGGACTGCGGATGGCGGCGGCGCAGCGCTTCGGGAACGGGCTCTTCCCGCAGTTCCCAGCCCTGCGCTTGCGGCGCGGCTTCCGCGCGCGCGGCGGCCTCCGCGGCCTTTTCGCGGCGTTCCCGCGCCCGGCGGAATTCCTTGTCTTTGTCGTAGCCGTCGACGAATTTTCCGGAGAGCGACTCTTTCGCGTCGCCGGGATTTTCGACGATGCCGACGCTGTGCGCGGCGGCGTTTTTCCCGTTTCCGGGGCGACCGGCGTTCCCGCGGCGAAGACCGCGGCGGCCGTGCTTGCGCGCGGCGGCGTTTTCGCCGGAGGCGGCTTCGGGGGCGCTGTTTTCGATCGGGCTGAGCGGGAGCACGTCGCTGAGCGAGGCTTCGAGGTCGGATTCCGCGAGCCGTTCATGTTTTTCTTCCGCGGGAGCGGTGGCCGGAGCGGGAGCGGCTTCCGGCGCGGGGGAAACGGCGCCGGCGGGTTCCGCGGATTCCGGCTGCGGCGCGTCTTGGTTTTGTGTCTCGGACATTGCTGTGTCTTCTGTATGTTTGTTCGTTTTTTTTGTGCGTCTTCGGCCGCCGCGGCGGGAGTCCGGCGCGTTCCCGTTCATTGGCGTTTCGGAAAAAGGCGCGTCCCGCGGTCGGCGTTCCCGCGGCGGGAAATTTCCGGCGCGGGCGTCCGCGTCGGGCGAATCCCCGCGCAGAGAGCGGGCGATTCCGGAGCGGAAGTCCGAAGAACTGTGAAAAAATTTATTGTATTCAAAAGAAAACTACACGGACGCACAATGCAAAATTTGCCGCCGCCTACAGAATCAGCATCGCGTCGCCGTAACTGTAGAAGCGGTAGCGTTCCCGCACGGCTTCGGCGTAAAGCTCCTTGAGAAAGGCGATGCCGCGCGTTTCCCCCGGCGAGAGGAACGCGGAGACGAGGCACATCAGCGTCGATTTCGGCAGGTGAAAATTCGTGATCAGCATGTCCGCCGAGAGAAATTCCGACGGCGGGTAAATGTAGATGCCGGCGGTCGCGGCGACGCTTCCCGCGGCGGGAATGAGCGGGTCCCGCGCGGCGAGGCGGCGCGCGAAATCCTCCATCGCGCGCAGGCTCGTCGTGCCGACGGCGAGGCGCGGCGAGGCGGGATCGCGGCGCTCGATTTCCGCGCGCGTCTCCGCGGGAATCGCGTAAAATTCCTTGTGAATGGCGTGCGCTTCGACGGTCGCGGATTTTATCGGCTGAAAAGTCCCCAGCCCGACGTGGAGCGTCAAATCGAACATGCGCACGCCGTTCCCGCGCAGCTTTTCCAGCAGCTCTTCGGAAAAATGCAGCCCGGCGGTCGGCGCGGCGGCGGCGACGGGGCATTCCCGCCGCGCGTAGACCGTCTGATAGCGTTCGCGGTCGAGCGCGGAAAAATCCGCGCCGGCCGGCCGCGCGCGCTCGATGTACGGCGGAAGCGGCAGTCTCCCGATTTCGGCCGCGACGTCGAGCACGGTTTTTCCGGGCGGCAAATCGAATTCCACGAGATATTCGCCGCCGCCCTCGCCCGCGGATTCCTCCTTGGAGACGACGCGCGCGCCGTAGAAGCCTTCGACGCCGAACGTTCCCGCGGCGGCTTTTTTTCCCGGCCGCAGCAGGCACCACCAGCGCGTCGGCACATCGCCGGGACGCAGCAGCAGGCATTCGATTTTTCCGCCGGTCGCGCGCCGCCCGGGCAGCCGCGCCTGCAGCACGGCGGCGTCGTTGCGGAAGAGGCGCGTTCCCGCGGGCAAAAGCTCCGGCAGTTCGGCGAAAACGCGATGCTCGAACGTTCCCGCGGCGCGGTTCACGACGAGGAGGCGCGACCGGTCCCGGCGCGCCGCGGGCGTCTGCGCGATCAGCTCCGGCGGCAGCGCGTAGTCGAAAAGATCAACGTCCATGGCATTTTCCCGTCATTTCGCGCCGCTCAAGCCGAGCGCCTTTTTCTTTTTTTCGAGTTCCCGCTCGAGATTGATCTGCTTGCGGAAATACGTCGGCTTGTCCAAGTCGAGCCCTTCGAAAAGGGAACTGCGCAGAGAGCCGAAAACGCCGCGGCTGTCGGGAATGTCCAGTTCGTCGTCCGCGGGAACGGCGTCCGCGCCGACGTCGTCCGGCGAAAGCACGAGCATTCCGCTCTCGCGGCTCGGCGGCGGCGCCGTGCGCGGCGAAGGGTGCACGACGCGCGAAGCCTCGCGCTTTCCCGTCGCGCCGAAGACGCACAGCTCGATGCGGGAACCGAGCGCGGGATCGACGGCGTAGCTCGGGAACGTGCGCGACTCTCCGCCGAAGCGGTCTTTCACGCGCTGGACGATTTCGTTGATGAAAGAAATCTGCGGCTCCGCGCCCAGCTCGATGTGGACGGCGAGCGTCTCCGACGGTCCCGCGGCGGAGGTGCGCGTTTTCAGCAGCGGGCAGCGGAACAAGTCCGTCAGCGCGTCCTCCTGCGCGGCGGCGCCGTCGCCGAAGCCGACGGAAAAAAGCGTCCGCATGCCCACGACGGGGAAAAGCCCGCGGAAAGCCGCGAAATCCACGCGCATGCGCCCGGCGTCGTTGCGCAGCATGCGGCAGCACGCGGAAATGCCGGTCTCGAGCCAGCGGTCGGAGATGCGGAATCCTTCGGAATAGCTCGCGCCGGCATCTTCCGTTTGCGCGAGCAGATTGTTTTCGAGCAGGATGAACGCGCCGCAGTTCGCCTGAAGCGCGTCGGCCGCCTCGGAAGCCTGCTTCGTCGACGCGGTGCCTTCCCAAGAAAAAGGCGTCGTCGCGAAACACACGCAAAGCAGCCCGACTTCCCGCGCGAGATTCGCGATTTCGACGGCGGCGCCGCTGCCGGTGCCTCTGCCGAGCGAGGCGACGAGAATCAGCAGATCCGTTCCCGCGAGCATCGAGCGCAGCGCCTCGTCCGAAGCCCGCGCGGCGAGCGCGCCGCGCGCGGCGTCCGCTCCCGCGCCCGCGCCTCCGGCGACGTTTTCGCCGATGAGCAGCGTCCGAACGCCGGACGCCGCCGCTCCCGCCAAGTCCGCCGCGCTCGTGTCGACGGCGACGCATTCCGCGTCGATTTGCTTTTCGCGGCAAAGCCTCGCGACCGTGCGGCAGGCGGAGCCGCCGACGCCGACGAGCTTCACGCGGAGCACCGGAGGCGTTCCCGCGCCCGGCGGCGGCAATGATTCCGATTCCGTCATGCTGAAATGTTCTCCGAAGAAAAAAGGTTCAAGAAATAATTTTTTTCAAAAAGCGGCGCAGCCCGCCCGCCGGTCCCGCGCTTTTCCTGCGCGCGCGGAGTTCGTCGCGGTAAAGCACGGCGAGCCCGACGACCGTCGCGTATTTCGGATCGGCGTAGTTGCGCGCGAAGCCCTGGTTCGGCGTCGCGGCGCGCACTTCCGCGCTGCGGAAAATCCGCCCGGCGAGCTCGCAGATGCCGAGCATCTGCGAAGTGCCGCCCGTGAGCTGCACGACGCCCGAAAACGGTTCGTCCGCTTCGACTTTTTTCCGAATGAGACCGAAAAGCTCTTCAAGGCGGCACTGCACGATGAGTTCCATTTTGTAGCGGGAAACGTGCGTGGAAAAATCCTTCATTTCGCACTCGAAGGTATCCAGATCGATTTCGGCGAGAACGTCCTCGTCGCAGGCGATCGCCTTGGCGTAGCGCAATTTCAGCCGCTCCGCGTCCTCCTGGCGAATCTGCAGCCCGTGGGAAATGTCGCTCGTGACGTGTTCGCCGCCGACGGGAATGACGCCGGTGAGCGCGAGCCGCCCGTCGCGGAACAGAGCGAAGTCCGACGTTCCCGCGCCGATGTCGATGACGAGGCGGTTTTTGTCCATTTCGGAAAAGCTGCGCACGCTTTCCGCCGCCGCGAGCGAGGCAGGGAAAAGCCCGTCGATTTCCATGCCGTAGCGGTTCGGAATCTGGTAAAGCTCCAAGAGGTGCGATTCTTCCGCGTCGACGACCCACATGTCGTAGAACAGTTCGTTCCCGCTCAAGCCGCGCGGATCGATGATTTCCCGTTCCCGGTCCAGGCGGAAGCCGCGGAAGATGCGTCTGACGATGCGGCGGTTTTCGGGAACGCGGTGCAGGCAGACGTCCAGCGCGTCTTTTTCCGCGGCGCGCTCGTCCTGGGCGCTGACGGAACGGCTTTTCACGCTCGTCACGCCCTGCACGGCGAAACCGCCGACCGCCGTGCCGGAAACGGCGAGGCACGCGCGGCGGATTTCTCCGGCGGAACCGGCCTGAAGTTCCGCCTGGCGAATGACGCCGTGGACGCTCTCCTTGAGCGCGCCGAGGTTGAAAATTTCGCCCCGGCGCATGCCTTCGGTCTTGGCGGAAAACGCGCCGACGATTTTCAGCTGCGGCTCCAGGTCCACGATGAAAACTTTCGTCTCCGCGCTGCCGATGTCGATGACTGCCGAAATGTTGCTTTGAGCCATGAAAAATTTCTCCGGGAAAAACTCACCGCGTTCCCGCCGCGGGAACGGGAATCAGGCGCAGCTCGCGGAATTCCTCGGCGGGATTCTTGCGGTTGGTGATGAACAGAATGCGGTAATCTTTCTTTCTCGCTTCGGGCGCGGAAAGCGCTTCTTCCAGCTTGCCTTCGGCGGCGGCGGCCGAAAGCAGCCGCAGATCCTGCCGAAAGCTCTTCGGCTCGGCGGAAAAAACGATTTCGCGCACGCGCCCGTGGGAAGGGTTGCCGGCGGAGGACTTGGGCACGACGCGAATTTCCGCCCACGGGAGCGCGACGTCGTTCGGATCCGCCGGAAAATGCTTCAGAGAAATCACGTCCCATTCCGCGAAAATGGGCAGACAGCGCGTCCGCGCCTCGTCCACGAATTCCACGAGCGGGCCGATGCCTTCGACGCGCTCGAAACCCGTTCCCGCGTCGCGCGCGATTTTCGCGTCCTCGAAAATCGGCAGCATCGCCCGCGACGGCGGGAACGTCTCCGAAGGGAAAATCACGCCGTCGTCCGCGACGAGGCGCACGGTCCCGTCCGCGCCGACCAGCCGCCCGATCGGACGGCGTTCCCGCACGGAAACGCGGATTTTCCCGCCGGGCAGGCGGCGAATGTCCGCCTCCTTGATCTGCGGATATTCCAAAAGCCGGCGGCGCAGGCGGTTCAGATTCGGCGCGCGGGATTCGTCGAATCCCGTCCAGGCGCGGAACCAATCCTCGTCGAGCACGCCGCCTTCGCTCGAAAACTCCGCCGCCGCGCCGGACGCGCCCTCCTCGGAAAAGCCGCGCATCATGTCCGCCCAGACGTAGCCGAACAGCGCGACGATGCCCGCGAAGAGCAGCGCGACGGAAATCGTGCGCGACGCGTTGCGGACGCGGCGCCGCTTCGACGCGCGCGTGTCCCCGCTCACCGACACGTTCTGCGGCAGCGAGCGCCACTCCTTGGCGCGAATCCGCTCGAAGGGATCCTGTTCTTGTCTGCGCGGCATTTTCCCTGAAAATTTTTCGGAAAAAGCTACGCGTTCCCGCCGATACGGGCAAACAAGATTTTTTCACACGGAAACGTCATGCGCGCGCCGCGCGGAAACGCGCGACCGCCGGAGCGACCATCCGCCGCACGAGTTCCTGAAAATTCACGCCGACGCACGCCGCGCTCTTGGGCAGGAGACTCGTCGCCGTCATGCCCGGCATCGTGTTGACTTCGAGAAAAAAGTACCGTCCGTCCGGGAGCAGCATCACGTCGGCGCGGGAAAAATCGCGGCAGCCGCAGACGGCGAAAATTTTCTCCGCATCGGCGCGCAGCGACGCGGCGACCGCCTCCGGCAACGGCGCCGGCGCGAGGTAGCGCGTCGCTCCCGCCGTGTATTTGCTGCGGAAATCGTAAACGCCGCCGCGCGGGCAAATTTCGACGACGCCTCCGGCCCTGCCGTCCAGAAGCCCGACGGTGAGTTCCCGCCCGCGCAACCTCCGCTCGGCGAGCCATTTCCCGGCGCGGATTCTCGCCAGCGCGTGCCTCACGGCGCGCGTTCCCGCGGGCAGGAAAAGCCCGACGCTCGAACCTTTGTCCGCCGGCTTGACGACGAGTTCCCGCCCGAGCCGCGCCGTCAGGCTTTTCGCGCGCGGGCGGCGCTCCGCGGTGAAAACGATTTCCGGCGCGACGGGAACGCCGGCGGCGCGAAGCTTTTCCTTGGTCTTCGCCTTGTCGATGCAGATTTCGCACGCTTCCGCGCCGCAGCCGGCGTAGGCGAAGCCGCGCGCGTCGAGCTCGCGCTGAATTTGCCCGTCCTCGCCGTAATCGCCGTGAACGACGGGGAAAACGACGTGAGCGGCGGGATCGAGGTCGGCGGGCAGCGCGTTTTCGTCGAGCACGCGCAGTTCCACGCGCGGGAACGACGCGCGCAGCGCCTCCGCGCAAGCCGCGCCGGAACGCAGGGAAACGCCGCGCTCGGGCGAGCGCGCGCCGCAGAGCACCGCAATCGTGAAATCGTCATCTGTCGCCATGCGGGAAATTTTCCGCCACTCGGCGCGCAAAATCCAGTGAAAATTTCCCGCGAGACGCAAAAAGTCCCGCGCGGGAACGCCGCGCCGGGAAACACTATTTTCTTGCCAAAAATTTCGCTCTGCGCCGATAATTCTTTTTTCTTTTCCCTAATCAAAAAAGCATGAACTCCCCGAAAAACGCCCTCCTCGGACTCGCCCTTTCCGCGCTGCTCTGCGCCGGCGGTCCTCAAACGGCTTTCGCCGAAAACGCCGCGAACTCCTCCCTTGCGGGAAATTACGTCCTGCCGGAAAAGACGGCTTGCGCCGAAGCGGGCGTGTCGCGCGAAACGTTCGACTTCGGCTGGAAATTCGCGAAATTCGGCAAGCACGCGGACTGCCTCGCGCCGCGGGAACCGGGCGCGCCGGTGAGCGCGGCGATCGCCTCGTCGGAAGAGGCGCACAATCCCGCTCCGCTCGCCGTGGACGGGAACGAGTCTTCCCGCTGGTGCGCGAGTGGCCGCCACGCCGCTTCGCTGACCGTCGATCTGGGGCGCGCCTGCGCGATCGGCGACGTGCAGATCGTCTGGGAGCGCAACGCGAGATATCCTTACGCGATCGCGGTTTCCGACGACGGCAAGACGTGGGAAACCGTCGTCGCCCGCGACGAAAACGCCCGGCCCGCGAAAAAGAGCCGCGAAACGCTGGGGCGGACGTTCCGCTACGCGAAAATCGACGTCTCTCCCGCGGGAACGGCGTGGCCGAGCATTTGCGAATGGACGTTTTTCGACGGGAACGGCGCGGTCGTCCGTCCGGAGCTTCGCGGGAAAAAGCCGGGCCTGAAGGCGTTCGAACCCGCGTTCGACG
>DVOG01000093.1 GCA_018713755.1 Candidatus Spyradosoma merdigallinarum
GGTTTTCCCGCCGACGCCGGCGGAAGCGCCGTCGGCCGCCCCCTGCAGCGGCGCGCTTTCCGAGAAAAGGAGCTTCTGCCGCGCGGGAACGGTCGAAAACTTCAGCGTTCCCGCCGCCGGCTTCTGCGTCCCGCCCCATTTCAGGCGCGCGGAAACGACGATTTCTCCGGGCTCCGTTCCCGCGCGAATCAGCACGGGCGCCGTGCCCCAGGAAATTTTCCGCTCTCCCGCGCCGAGCAGCGTTCCCGCGCCGTCGACGCCGAAAACGATTTCCTCGTCGTTGAGCCGCTTCACGACGCCGTTTTCGTCGACGAGCTCCGCGACGACGACGGCGACGGACGAGCCGTCCGCCTCCACGGGAGCGCACGAGTCCAGCGTCAGCCGCAACGCGCTCGGACGGCGCGACGGCGCGACGACGTCGCGGCAGACGACTTTTCCGTCGACGATGCCTTCGGCGACGATCGTGTCCAGCTCGCTGTGGCGTTCCCGCATCTTGCGCGTGATTTCCTTGCTCTTCTGGAAATCCCAAGCGTTTTCGAAGACGAGCGGCGCGTTGGGCAGCGCGGGCTTGCTCGCCGTGCCCTTGACGACTTTCTTCGTCACGGCGGGGCGTCCCTGCGAAACGAGGCGCACTTCGTCGCAGTTGGAGAAAACGGTGACGTCCTTCGGCGAGAACGGCGTTCCCGCGTGCGCGATTTTCACCATCGGCCCGGAGCCGACGTTCGCTGCGGATTTCTCCGTCGGGCGCTGCGCCATGAAGCCCCAGCAGGAATATTTCGGCTGGCGGAACGCGTCGTAGATGCCTCCGTAGAACGTGTCGGGATGATAGCCGCGCTGATGGTCGAACGGGTGCCAAAGCGCGCCGCCGACGTGATAGTCCGGCGCTTTGAAAAGCGTGTCCCAGCACGTGTAGACGTAATCCGGCTTCAGATAATGCTTCGCCTGCACGAGCATCGGAATTTCGCCCCAGCCGCGCGCGGCGCGGGAAGAGGAATTGTGCGCGGTCCACGAGTCGACGTTGTCGCCGAATTCCCGGCAGAAATAAGCTTTCCCGGGACGGATTTTATCCTTGGCGCCGGCGCCCTCGCCCGTCGCCGGGTGCGAATACATCACGTCGTAATGCTCGCTTCCGCGGGACTGCTTGTCGCTCGCCGTGTAGCACGGCGGGAACGGGAACTCCTCGCGCACGGCGTCGTGCGCGCGCTTCGCGAAATGCGCCGGGTAGTAGGATTCGTTCAGAATCGGCTCCCACATGAGCACGCACGGACGGTTGCGGTCGCGGCGCACCATGTTGCGGATGTCGTCGTAAACGCGGTTTTCGAACGCGGGAGCGTTGTTCCAGAACTGCCATCCCGGCGTGGCGACGATGACGAAAAGCCCGAGGCGGTCGCACGCGTCCATGAACGCGGGATCCATCGGGTAATGCGCGCAGCGCACGAGGCGCAGCCCCGCCGCGCGCAGCTTCACGGCGTCCTGCCATTGCAGGTTGTTCGGAACGGCGTTCCCGATTTCGGCGAAATCCTGGTGGCGGTTCCCGCCGATGAGTTTCTGCGGGAACGGCTTGCCGTTGAGCGAAAAGCCCTTTTCGTCGAGCGTGAACGTGCGGATGCCGAAAGGAATGCGCGCCGCGTCGAAAACCGTGTTCCCGTCGACGAGCTCGACGAGAAATTCCGTCAGCGCGGGATTGTCCGGCGTCCACAAGTCTTTTTCGGCGACGCGCACGGAAAAGATTTTTTCGAACGTCGCGTTCGCCGCCCGCGCCTCCGCCTCGGGAAGAGCGATTTCGCCGAGCAATTCGAATTCCCCGTTCCCGCGGGAACGGCTGACGCGCACGCGCAGATTTTTCCCGTCCGGATTTTTCGCGTTCACCTTCACGCCGACGCGGGCCTCGCCCTTGCGCAAATCAAGCGCGCGCGTCGAAAGAAACACGCCGCGGAAATCGCCCGCGCGCGCGGGGACGGCCTCGTTCGCGTCCGTGATGCGCGTCTTGTCGGTCGCGATCAGAAAAACGTCGCGGTAAATGCCGCCGAAATAGCAGAAGTCGAGCGAGTCCTGCGGCTTTCCCGGCGGGTAAGACACGTCGTCGGCATTGTCGGCGCGCACGGCGACGACGTTCTCCTTCCCGTATTCGAGCGCGCCGCTCACGTCGACGACGATCGGCAGATAGCCGCCGAAATGCTCGGCGGCAAGCTTGCCGTTGACGAAAATTTTCGCCTTGCCCATCACGCCCTCGAAATACAGCGCGACGCGCCGCGAAGCCATTTCCCGCGGCGCGGAAAACGTTTTCCGATACCAGACCGGCCCGCGGTAATTCACGCCGCCGCTCGCCGTTTCCGGCAAAATTTCGATGCCGTGCGGCACGTTGACCGTCGCCCAGGAGGAATCGTCGAAATCGCGCGCGGAGGCCGCGGGAACGTCGCCTTTGAAGAAGCGCCAGCCGACGTTGAGATTGCGCTCGTCGCGCTGCGGGACGGGCAGCGTTCCCGCCACGGTGAACTGCGGCGGAGCGAGCGTCGTTCCCGCCGCGCCGTCGAACGACGGAAGCGCCGTTCCGTTCGCCGCGGAAAATTCCTGCGCCTGCGCGCAGAAAGGAAGCGCCGCGAGGAAAAAGGGAAGGCAGCGCAGGAGTCCGGTGGGGGGCTTCGGGGTGAACATGGCGGCAAATCCTGCCAAAAAGAATAATCTTGGCAAGCGCCTTTTCCCGCGTTCCCGCGAAAGAACTCACTGCCGCAAAAGAAAATCCCGCAGTTCCCGCAGCCGCCGGAACGGGTCGAGCGAAGACAGCCGCGGGAAATTCGCGCCGACGCGGACGTAATCCCCGTTGCGGCGACGCGCGCGAATCGCGCCGGCCTCCGTCTCGAGCTCGACGATGCCGTGCGCCTCGGCGACGCAGCGCAGCTCCGCGACGGCGCAGAACGCCCGCGCTTCCGGCGGAAGCTTCCCGAAGCGGTCCTCCATCGACTCGGCGACGGCGCGCACTTCATCCGGCGTTCCCGCCGTGGCGAGCCGACGAAACGCGTCGATGCGCACGCGGATGTCGGAAATGTATTCGGCGGGCAGCGTCGCGACGATGATTTCGCCGACGGCGGCGGCGTTTTCCTCGTCCTTGAGAATGCGGTATTCGCTGCGCGCGTCTTTCGCGCCGGACTCCGGCAGCCGCGAAAACTGCACGAAATCGAGCCGGATTTCCGCGCGGAAAATTTTCGCCGGATTCTTCTCGCCTTTGAGCACGGCGATGCTCTGCCGCAGCAGGCGGCAGTAAAGCTCGAAGCCGACGCCGGCGATGTGCCCGCTCTGCTTCGTGCCGAGAATGTTTCCCGCGCCGCGCAGCTCGAGGTCGCGCATCGCGATGCGGAAACCCGCGCCGAGCTGGTTGAACTGCCGCAGCGCGGAAAGGCGCTTCTTCGCCGTTTCCAAAAGCGCGCGGTGCCGATGCAGCAGCAGATACGCGTAGGCCTGTCGGTTGAAGCGCCCGACGCGCCCGCGCAGCTGATAAAGCTGAGAAAGCCCGAAACGGTCCGCCGCCTCGATGATGATCGTGTTGCAGTTCGGAATGTCCAGCCCGGTTTCGATGATCGTCGTGCACACGAGCACGTCGGACGTTCCCGCGACGAAATCCGTCATCACGCGCTCCAGTTCCCGCTCCTCCATCTGCCCGTGCCCGACGGCGATCCGCGCCTCGGGGACGAGCCGCCGCAGCAGCGCGGCGACTTCGTAAATCGTGTCGACGCGGTTGTGCAGATAAAACACCTGTCCGCCGCGCGAAATTTCGTGAAGAATCGCCTCCTTGACGAGCTTCGGGTCGTAAGTGCGCACGACGGTGCGGATCGGAAGCCGTTCCCGCGGCGCCGTTTCGATGACGCTCAGATCGCGCGCGCCCATCAGCGCCAGATAAAGCGTGCGCGGGATCGGCGTCGCGCTCATCGCGAGCACGTCGACGTTTTCCCGCAGGCGCTTGATTTTTTCCTTCTGCTTCACGCCGAAGCGGTGTTCCTCGTCGATGACGAGCAGCCCGAGCTTCTTGAATTTCACGGCGGAGGAAAGCAGCGCGTGCGTGCCGATCACGACGTCGATTTCCCCGCTCGCGAGCTGCGCGAGGATTTTCGTCCGCTGCGAAACCGTGCGGAAGCGCGACAGCATTTCCACGGCGACGGGATACTGCGCGAAACGGTCGCGGAACGTGTTGAAATGCTGCTGCGCGAGCACCGTCGTCGGCGCGAGAAAGGCGACTTGAAAGCCGCTGAGCACCGCCTTGAACGCGGCGCGAATCGCGACTTCCGTCTTCCCGTAGCCGACGTCGCCGCAGACGAGGCGGTCCATCGGCGAAGCGCGCTCCATGTCGAGCTTCGTCTCGGCGATCGCCTTCGCCTGGTCGGGCGTTTCCGTGAACGGGAACGCCCGTTCGAATTCCCGCAGCCACGGGAGCGACTCGTCCGGCTGCGCGGCGAAGCCGGGCTTCGTCTGCCGCTTCGCCTGCAGCGCGAGCAGCTCCGCGGCGAAATCGAGCGTCGCCTTTTCTGCCGCCCTGCGCGTTTTTTCCCAAGAGTTCCCGCCGACTTTTCCGAGCTTCGGAAGCGTCTTGCGCAGCCCGACGTAGCGCGAAAGCAGATGCGCTTCGCGCAGCGGCACGTAGAGCGTGACGCGGTTTTCGAACTCGAGCGCGAGCATTTCCTCCTTCGTTCCCGCGGCGCGGTCGAAAAGCTTGATGCCGCGGTAAATGCAGACGCCGTGCTGCAGGTGGACGAGCAGATCGCCGTCCGCCAGCTCGTTGAAATCGAGCAGCTGTTCCACGCGCGACTTGTGCGGAAGGCGGCGGGAACGCACGCGGGAAATGCGCCGGCGGCTGCGCCCGAAAAGCTCGCGCTCCGTCGCGACGACGAGCGCGCGCCCCGCGCCCGCGGCGGGAGAAACGCGGAAGCCCGCGCTGACGTTCCCGCGCAGGATTTCCGGCGAAAACGCCTTGCCCAGCGTTCCCGCCTGCTTTTCCTCGTCGAGAATTTCGCGCAGACGCTCTTCCCCGCCCTCGCTTTCGACGACGATGACGACGCGCTCGCCGCGCCGCGACCAGGCGTCGAGCCGCACGAGCACGCGTCGGCGAATCTCCTCCGCTTCCGCAAGGCGTTCCGCGCCGACGGCGGAAGAAATTTCCCCGCGCGTGATTTCCTCCAAATCCTCGCAGCGCCAAGCGGTCTCGGCGGCGTTCCCGCCCCGCAGCGCTTCGGGAATTTCGTCGAGCGAAGAAAAGCCGCGGACGCGCCAGTTTTTCTCCGCGGCGCGCGCGAGCAGACTTTCGCAGGAATCCAGCGTCTCCGGCTCGGCGAAGACGATCGCCGTTCCCGCGGGAAAATAGTCGAACAGCGCGCCGGCGCGCGGCGGTTCGGCGGAAGCGTCCGAGGCCGTTCCCGCGGCGACGACGATTTTTTCCAGCTTCCGCAGGCTGCGCTGCGTCTCGGGATCGAATTCGCGCAGCGCCTCGATTTCGTCGCCGAAAAAATCGATGCGCACGGGCGCGGAGGCGTTCAGCGGGTAGACGTCGATGAGCCCGCCGCGCACGGAAAACTGCCCCGGCGCCTCGCAGAGCGCCTCGTTGTCGTAATCGAAATCGCAGGCAAGCTTTTCCGCGACTTCGCGCAGCGAGATTTTCATGCCGCGGGAAAGCGTCAGCTCCGCGCGCGCCAGCGCCGACGGAGCGGGAACGGGCTGCTCCAGCGCGGCGGGCGTGCAGGCGAGGATCAGCGG
>DVOG01000094.1 GCA_018713755.1 Candidatus Spyradosoma merdigallinarum
CGCAGATACTGCGCGACTTCGGTCACGGTCGCGACCGTCGACTTGGAGCTCCCGCGCGTGACGCGCTGCTCGATGGCGACGGTCGGCGGCAAGCCTTCCAGCGCGTCCGCGTCCGGGCGCGGGAGCTGTTCGACGAACTGGCGCGCGTACGCGCTCATGCATTCCATGAAGCGGCGCTGTCCTTCCGCGAAAATCACGTCGAAGGCGAGCGTGGATTTCCCCGAACCGGAAACGCCGGAAAAGACGGTGAGCGCGTCGTGCGGAAT
The DNA here is from genome assembly GCA_018713755.1 of Candidatus Spyradosoma merdigallinarum. Taxonomy (GTDB): domain Bacteria; phylum Verrucomicrobiota; class Verrucomicrobiia; order Opitutales; family UBA953; genus Spyradosoma; species Spyradosoma merdigallinarum. The sequence goes on from DVOG01000094.1 coordinate 267, forward strand.
GTCGAGCGACACGTTTTTCAGATTGTGTTCGCGCACGCCGCGCAAACGGATTTCCGGCGCGGCGGGAACGGAGGCGGCCGTTTTCTCGGGAGCGTTTTCGCGGCGCGCGGCGGCGCTTTTTTCCGCGGGGAAGGCGGGCGTCCCCTTCAGCGCCTCGCGCAGGAACGGCGCCGTCGCCGTGTTTCCGCGCGCGACTTCCTCCGGCGTTCCCGCCGCGACGAGCTTTCCGCCCGCAGCGCCCGCGCCGGGACCGAGCTCAAGCAGGCGGTCGCAGGCGATCAGCACGTCCGTCTGGTGCTCGATCGCGACGACGGTGTTCCCGGCGTCGACGAGTTTTCTCAGCACGCGCAGCAGCATCGCGACGTCTTCGCGGTGCAGACCCGTCGTCGGTTCGTCGAGCAGGATGAGTTTTCCGGCGGCGTTCCCGTCCTCGCCGCTTTCCGGGAGAAACTTCACGAGCTTCAGCCGCTGCGCCTCGCCGCCGGAAAGCGTGTTGAGCGGCTGCCCGAGCGCGAGGTAGCCCAGCCCGATGTCCTCGAGCGCACCGAGCTTCGCGGCGATAGCGCGCGACGAAGCGAAGAAGCGCCGCGCCTCGGACACCGTCATGGCGAGAATTTCCGCGACGTTTTTTCCGTTGAAGCGAAATTCCAGCACTTCCCTGCGGAAGCGTTTCCCTTCGCAGACCGGGCACGGCACGTGCACCTCGGAAAGGAACTGCATCTCGACGGTTTCCCAGCCCGCGCCGCCGCAGTGCGGGCAACGCCCGTCGCCGCTGTTGAAGGAAAAATGCGACGCCGTCAGCCCGAGAGCCGCCGCCTCTTCCGTTCCCGCGAGCAGCCGCCGCACGTGTTCCCACACGCCCGCGTAGAGCGCCGTGTTCGAGCGCGGCGTCTTCGAGACCGGGGACTGGTCGACGAGCACGACCTCGCCGAGCGGCTCGGCGCTCTCGAAAACGAACGGCGGAAGCTCGAAATCGTCTTCGGCGGGAACGCCGGATTTTTCCGCCGCGAAATGCGCCAGCACGTTGTTCACCAGCGTCGATTTCCCCGAACCGGAAACGCCGCAGACGCCGACGAGGGCGCGCATCGGGAACTCCGCCGCGAAGCCGCGCAGGTTGTGCGCCGTCACGCCGCGCAGACGGATTTTCGGCGCGGCGGCGAAATCGAATTTCCGCCCGGAGGATTTTTCGGGAACGCGCGCGCCGCTCAGCCACGCGCCCGTCGCGGATTCCGCGCAGCGGCAAACGCCGGCGGGAACGCCCGCGTAGACGAGCCGCCCGCCCTCCGCGCCCGGCCGCGGTCCGATTTCGATCAGCCAGTCCGCCGCGCGCATGACGGATTCGTCGTGCTCGACGACGACGACGGTGTTCCCGCGGTCGACGAGGCGGCGCAGAATCGCGGTCATTTTTCCGAGGTCGCGCGGGTGCAGCCCGACGCTGGGTTCGTCGAGAATGAAAAGCGTGTTGGCGAGCGAGGCGCCGAGGCAGGTCGTGAGGTTTACGCGCTGCGTTTCTCCGCCGGAAAGCGTGCGGGACTGGCGGTCGAGCGTCAAGTAGCCCAGCCCGACTTCCCGCAGAAACGAAAGGCGATTCAGCGTTTCGCCGAGCGCGGCTTCCTCCGGCGCGGGAACGCCGCCGCCGTTCCCGTTCCCGCGCTGCGGCGGGCGCGCCTCGGAAAGCAGCGCGAAAAGCTCGTCCGCGGTTTTGGCGAACAGCTCCGGAAGCGTGTTCCCGCGCCATTTCCAGCACAGCGATTCCTCGCGGAAACGCGTGCCGCCGCATTCCGGACATTTCACGTAGGCGCGGAAGCGCGAAAGAAAAACGCGCACGTGCATTTTGTAGGACGTGCTTTCCAGCCACGAGAAAAAGCGCCGCACGCCGTACCAGCCGCGCGTCCAGTTTTCGTCCGACCAGTCCTCGTCGCCCGCGAGCACGAACTCGCGCTGCGCCTCGGAAAGCGCGTTCCACGGCACGTCCGTCGGGATTTTCATGCGGCGGCAGGCGCGCAGCAGGTCGCGCTGCGATTCGCCGTAAATTTCGCCGGAAAACGGAGCGAAGACGCCCTCGGCGAGCGTCTTCGTCTCGTCGGGAATGACTTTTCTCCAGTCGAGCTCGATCACGCGGCCGAAGCCGCGGCAGCGCGGACACGCGCCGACGGGCGAATTGAAGGAGAACAGCGCCGGCGTCGGCTCGCGGAAGCGTCGGCGCGTCGCCGGGGAAACCAGCCTGTCCGCGTAGACGCCGCGCTCGGAAAAAGTCCCGTCGCCGTTTTTCCCGAAGAGAAAGACGATCCCGCCGCCGAGCCGCATCGCCGCCGCCGCGGCCTCGAGGAAGCGGGAGCGCTCCGTATCGGAAATTTCGATACGGTCGGCGACGATGAAGATTCTCCGCGCCTCCGCGGGAACGTCCTCTTCGGAAAAATCTTCGAGCTCGAACATTTTCCCGCCGCAAAGCGCGCGCGCGAAGCCCTGCGCGGCGTATTCGGAAAGGATCCCGCGCCAGCCGATTTTTTCCGGCCGTTCGACGAGAAAGGCGACGGCGAGCGCCGTTCCCGCGAAGCGTTCCCGCGCCTCGCGCCAGACCGTCGCCGGAGAATGCGCGCGCAGCGGCGTTCCCGTCGCGGGATCGATCAGTTCCGCGCCGTGCGCGAACCAGATTTTCATCCAGTCGCAAAGCTCCGTCATCGTCCCGACCGTCGAACGCGACGTCTTCACGGAATTGCCCTGGCGAATCGCGACGGAGGGGCGCACGTTCTCGACGGCGTCGACGTCCGCCTCCGGCAGCAGCTCGAGGAACTGCCGCGTGTAGGGCGAAAACGTCTCGACGTAGCGGCGCTGCCCTTCGGCGTGCAGCGTTTCGAAGACGAGCGAAGATTTCCCGGCGCCGCTCAGCCCGGTGACGACGACGAGCTTTCCGACGGGAATGTCGACGTCGATTCCTTTGAGATTGTTCTGGCGCACTCCGCGCAGGCGGACGGCTTCCGGCTTCGTCTTTTTCATGCGTTTCTGCTTTTCGGAAATAATCTATTTTAAAGCCCGCGGCAACACTCGCCCGCCGCGCGTTCCCGCGCCGACGATCCCGCGGGAACGGAACCCCGCGGGAACGCGCGCCCGCATGATTTCGCGGCGGCGGAAAATTCGAAGTTGTGTTATAAAAGCGGCGATGGAACGGTTCGACAAAGTCCTGAAAAACTGCCGCGCGCTCGACGTGCGCGCGGGCGGCATCGGCAAAGCCGACATCGCTTTCAGAAACGGCCTGATCGCCGCCGTAGGCGAAAATCTGGGCGAAGGCGAGGACTGCGGCGGGCTTTTCGCGCTGCCCGGCTTCATCGACGCGCACGTCCATATCGAAAGCAGCCAGCTGATTCCCTCGCGTTTCGCCGAGGCGGTCGTGCCCCGCGGAACGACAACCGTCGTCGCCGACCCGCACGAAATCGCCAACGTGTGCGGCATGGACGGCGTCGATTTCATGATCGCGGACGCCGCGGGGACGCCGCTCGAAGTCAAGATGATGATGCCGTCCTGCGTTCCCGCCTCGCCCGCGGAAAGCGGCGGAGCGGTTTTGGACGCGGGCGCCGTCGCCGCGGCGCTCGCCCGCGACGACATCTTCGGCTTGGGCGAAATGATGAACTATCCCGGCGTGACGGGCGGCGACGCCGAGGCGCTCGCCAAGCTCGCCGCCGCGCGCGCGGCGGGAAAGCCGGTCGACGGGCATTTCCCCGGCGGGAAAGGCCCGGAACTCGCCGCCTATGCCGCCGCGGGCATTTCGTCCGACCACGAATGCAACGACGCGGACGAAGCGCGCGACAAGCTTGCCGCGGGAATGGACGTGTTCATTCGCCAAGGCAGCGCGGGCAAGCAGCTGCTCGCCATCCTTCCCGCCGTGAACGAAGGCAACATTGCGCGCTTTTCTCTGTGCACGGACGACTGCTGCGCGGCGGACATTCTGAATTTCGGGCACATTGACCGCATTTTGGCTCAGGCGACGGCGGCGGGCGTTCCCGCGGCGGACGCCGTGCGCATGGCGACGCTCAATCCCGCCGAGCACTACGGGCTCAACTGCGGCGCGATCGAACGCGGCAGGCAGGCTGACGTCGTCCTCGTTCCCGATCTCGAAAATTTCAAGCCGCTTCGCGTGTACAAGCGCGGCGTGCTCGTCGCCGAGCGAGGCAAAGCGCTGTTCAATGCCGCTCCCGCCGACTTGTCGAAAGTCACGAACACGCTGCGCATGCCGCCCGTGACCGAGGACAAGCTCCGGCTCGCGGGAACGGCGCGGCGTTACGCGCTCAAAATGCAAGCGGGCAGTCTGATAAAAGAGCTCGCGCCGTTCAAGGAAGGACTGCCCAAGCTTTGCGTCGCCGAACGCCACAAAAACACTGGCAGGACGGGCGTCTGCGCGCTCGACGGCTACGGCATAAAGGGCGGCGCGATCGCGCTTTCGATTTCTCACGACGCGCACAACGTCGTCTGCGCGGGCGATTCGGACGCGGACATGCGCCTGGCGATGAATTCGCTCCTGCCCATGGGCGGCGGCATTTGCGCGGTCAAAAACGGAAAACTCGCGCTTTCGCTGGCGCTGCCCGTCGCGGGGCTGATGAGCTGCGCTCCCGCGGAACAGACGGCGGCGAAAATGACGGCGATCAACGACTTCTGCAAAAAGCAGCTCCGCGTCGACGCCGAGGCCGAACCGGTCATGGCGCTGTCCTTCCTCGCGCTCACGGTGATCCCGCATGCGTGCCTGACGGACCGAGGGCTTTTCGACGCGGACAAATTCCGTTTCATCCGGGACGCGGGCGTCTGATGAAAACGTCCCGCGCGCGGAAACGGAGGCGCGCGGGAGCGAATCCGCGTTCCCGCCGGGGCTCCCCGCGGGAACGTTTTTTTGTCCCGCGAAAAGCGGGAACGGATCAGGCCGCGCCGTTGATTCTGCGAATGACGCGACACGGCGTTCCCGCTGCGACGCAGTCGGGGGGAACGTCGCGAGTCACGACGCTGCCGGCGCCGATCACGCTCCCGCGCCCGATCGTAACGCCGCCCAACAGAATGCACCCCGCGCCGATCCAACATCCGTCTTCAATGACGACGGGCAACGCCCGCGTGCGCCAAAAATAAGCGGAGCTTCCGGGCGCCCAATCGGGATTGAGCCGTTCGGCGAGTTCCACGGGATGCGTCGCCGTGTTGATCTGCACGCCGGGCGCGATCAGCACGCCGTTCCCGATCGTAATCGTGTTGCTGTCGATGAACGTGCAGCGCAAATTGACGGAAACGTTGTCGCCGATGAAAATGTTGTCGCCGAAGCCGCAGACGAATTCGTCGCCCACCGTAACGTTCGTTCCCACGCGGCCGAAAAGCTCCTTCAGCATCGCGTAGCGCCTGTCGCGCTGCGCGTAAGGCACGGCGTTGTAGGCGCGGCACCACGCCGACGCGCGCGCCTTCCGCGCGATGAAGCTCGGCGCGTGGCAGTCGTAAATCTCCCCGCGCAGGCACTTCTCCTCTTCCGTTTCGCTCATGATTCAGCTCTTTTTTGTCCGAGAAAAAAAATGGAGGCGGCAAAAGCGCGCGCGGCGGGAACGCGGTGCGCTCAGCCGAGGATTTTCCGCAGCACGAACTGCAGAATGCCGCTCGCCGCGCAATACTGCGATTCCGCGAGCGTGTCGATGCGGCAGCGCAGCGCGGCGCGCGCGACGCTCCCGTCGGCGCGGCGCACGACGAGCGTCGCCGCCTGCTTCGGCTTCACGGGATTTTCCAGCCCTTCGATGTCGAAAATTTCCGTGCCGTCGAGTCCGAGCGTGTCCGCGCTTTCGCCGTCGGCGAATTCGAACGGAATCACGCCCATGCCGATCAGGTTGGAGCGGTGAATGCGCTCGAAGCTGCGCGCGACGACGGCGCGCACGCCGAGCAGCGCCGCGCCCTTCGCCGCCCAGTCGCGCGACGATCCCATGCCGTAATCCGCGCCGGCGAAGACGACGAGCGGCGTTCCCGCGCGCTTGTAGGCTTCGCTCGCCTCGAAAATCGTCGTCGGCGTTCCCGCGGGCTGCAGTTTGGTGAAACCGCCTTCCTTGCCGTCCGCCATTTTGTTTTTGATGCGCACGTTCGCGAAGGTGCCGCGCACCATGATGCGGTCGTTCCCGCGGCGGGAGCCGTAGGTGTTGAATTTTTCGCGGGGAACGCCGCGCGCCGTCAGGTATTTCCCGGCGGGCGTCTCCGGAGAAAACGCTCCCGCGGGAGAAATGTGATCCGTCGTCACGGAATCGCCGAGAATCGCCAGCGCGCGCATTCCCGCGAGCGACGGCGGCGGCGGAAGCTCTTTCGAAAAGCCGTCGAAATACGGCGGGAGCTGAACGTAGGTCGAGTCTTCGCGCCAGCCGAAAAGCGCGCCGCTCGCCGCCGGAACGTCTTTCCACTCCGCCGTCGCGTCGTCGAACGAAGCGTAGCGCTTCGCGAACATTTCCGGACGCACGGCGGCGATCGCCGCGTCGATTTCCGCGCGCGTCGGCCAAACGTCGCGAAGGAAGACGGGAGCGCCGTCCGTTCCCGCGCCGAGAGGCTCTTTTTCCAAATCGATGTCGATGCGCCCCGCCAGCGCGAAGGCGACGACGAGCGGCGGCGACATCAGGAAATTCGATTTCACGAGCGGATGAATGCGCGCCTCGAAATTGCGGTTGCCGGAAAGCACGCTCGCCGTGACGAGATTGCCTTCGCGGATCGCGGACTCGACTTCCGGCGCGAGCGGCCCGGAATTGCCGATGCAGGTCGTGCAGCCGTAGCCGACGAGGTTGAAGCCGAGCGCGTCCAGATACGGCGTCAGCCCCGCCGCGTTCAGATAATCCGTGACGACGCGCGAGCCCGGCGCGAGCGAGGTCTTCACCCGCGCGGGAACGCGCAGACCCTTTTCGACCGCGCGCTTCGCCAGAAGCCCCGCCGCGACGAGCACTTCGGGGTTCGACGTGTTCGTGCAGCTCGTGATCGCCGCGATGACGACGCTGCCGTCGCGCAGGCCCGTTCCCTCGTCGCCGCCCGCCGCGGGAGCGCCGCCTTTGATTTCGGCGGCGAATTTTTCAAAGACGTTTTTGACGTTCCCGAGCGCGATGCGGTCCTGCGGGCGCTTCGGTCCCGCGACGCTGCGCTCGACCGTCGAAAGATCGAGCTCGACAACTTTCGTGTAGCGGATTTCGCCCGCTTTCGGCATGCCGAAAAGCCCCTGCGCGCGCAGGTAATCGCGCACGAGCGCGACTTTTTTCTCGTCGCGCCCCGTGAGGCGCAGGTAGTCCAGCGTCTTTTCGTCCACGGGGAAAAAGCCCGTCGTCGCGCCGTATTCCGGCGCCATGTTCGCGACGGTCGCGCGGTCGGCGAGCGAAAGCGATTCCGCGCCCTCGCCGAAAAATTCGACGAATTTTCCGACGACTTTTTCCGCGCGCAGCAGCTCCGTCACGCGCAGCGCGAGATCCGTCGCCAGCGAGCCCTCCGGCAGCGTTCCCGTCAGATGCACGCCGACGACTTCCGGCGTCTGGAAACACACCGGCTGGCCGAGCATTCCCGCTTCCGCCTCGATGCCGCCGACGCCCCAGCCGACGACGCCGATGCCGTTCACCATCGTCGTGTGCGAATCCGTCCCGACGACGGAATCCGGGTAGAACACCGTTCCCGCCGGCGTTTCCTTTTCGAAGACGACGCGCGCGAGGTATTCGAGATTCACCTGGTGGCAAATGCCCACGGCGGGCGGCACGACGGAAAACGTCTTGAACGCGCCCTGCCCCCATTTGAGCAGTTCGTAGCGCTCGGCGTTGCGCGAAAAATCCTTCTCGATGTTTTTGCGGAACGCGTCCGGCGTTCCCGCGAAATCGACCTGCACGGAATGGTCCACGACCATGTCCATAGGCACGAGCGGCTCGATCAGCGCGGGATCGCGCCCGAGCTTCGCGACGGCGTCGCGCATCGCCGCGAGGTCGACGAGCAGCGCCACGCCCGTCAGGTCCTGCAGCAGCACGCGCGCGACCGTGAACGGGATTTCCGCGTCCGCGGGAGCGGCGGCGTTCCAGCCCGCGAGCGCGCGCACGTCGTCCTCCGTCACGAGGACGCCGTCGCAGTTGCGCAGCAGGCTCTCGAGCACGACGCGCAGGCAAACCGGCATGGAGGAAACGTTCCCGAAGCCCGCTTCCTCCAGCGCGGGAACGCTGTAGAAAAAGCCTTTTTTGCCCGCTTCCGGGCTGTTGAATTCGCGCAGAGTCTGAAACGGATTGTTCATCATTTCCCGCTGAACATAAAGATTCGCGGGACCGCGCGCAAGCCGGAGAAAAAGCGAGGCGGCATATTTTTTTTCTCGCGCGCCGCGCCGTTCCCGCCGAAAATGTTCCGCGATGCGAATACCCCGTGCCATCCCCGCGCTTTTTCTTTTCTGCGCCGCCGCTCCCGCCGCGAGCGCGATGATTTCCGCCGACGGCGGCGCGACGGCCGGCGCCGCGGAACCGCCGTCGGGGCTTGAAGAAATTTGGAACCGCACGGCGCAGCTCGCCGGCGGCACGGGAACGTATTTGGGAAAATCCGCCGACGGCACGCGCTGGATGCTCACGGCGAACCACGTCAAAGACAACAGCGGCGTCATCGCGACGACGGACGGCGGAGGAATCGCGCTGTCCTACGCGGGAACGGCGCGCGTGCTGAAAAATCCCGACGGCTCGGACGCGGATCTGCGCCTTGTCGCCGTCTCCGTTTCCGGCGAAGACGCGGCGTATTTGGACGCGCTCGGCGACATCGGCGTTTTCTCGGAAGCGCTCCCGCAGAGCGCGCCGCTTTACGCCGTCGGCACCGGCTGCGCGCTCGAAATCGGGAAAAGCTACGCGACGGGAACGCGCCGCAAACAGGCGGCGGAATTTTTCCGGGATTTTTCCACGACGCTCGAAAACGGGAACGCCGTCGGCGCGGAAGTTTTTTCGTCGCAGGGAAAATCTTTTCAGGCGGGGCTCTACGATTCCGGCAGCGGCGTTTTCGCGCGGGACGCCGCGGGAACGTGGCGGCTCGCGGGCGTCGTCCTCGCCGTCGGCGGCACGAGCGACACCGGCGGGAACACCTCGAACGAAGTCGGTTTTTTCGAAAACGCGAGCGGAGAAAATCCGCTGACCTGCGTGACGTATTTCGCCGACATTTCGCGATACGCCGCGCAAATCGACGAGGCGCTCGAGAGCGGCGCGCCTTCCGCCGTTCCGGAGCCTTCCGCGCTCGGGCTGCTCGCGGGAGCGTTCGCCCTCGCCTGCGCCGCCGCGCGCCGACGGCGCGAATGAGCCGCGCGGGAGCGGGCGCTCACCACACGGTTTTCGCGGCGGGAAGCTCCAGCGCGTCCTGCGCCGCGCGCTCCAAATCCGGGAAAAAATTCAGCCCCGAGAGCCGCTCGATTTCGCGCACGGGCACGAGGTATTCCTTCGCGTTCCCGTCGGCGTCCGCCGCGTGCGGGATGACGAACGCAAGCGCGCGCACGGCGTTCCCGCGTTCTTCGTCGCGGTCGGCGATCACGAGAAAAAACGCGTCGGGAACGGAGACTTTTCCGTTGAGCTTCCGCGTCCGCCGCGCGTCGTCGCGGTAAAGCGGGCCGCAGACGACCCACACCGCGCCGCACAGCCGCGTGTAGCGCTTGAGGATGCGCTGTTCGAGGTCTTTCCAGACGCCGGCGTTCACCGCGTGGAGCTGCGGCACGATGTTGGACATCAGAAACGACTCGCGCTGTCCTTCCGTTCCGTAGCACGCGCCCATCGCCTGATTCGGCGCCATGTGCCCGCGGTCGAAGCCGGAATGCGCGTAGTCTTCCGGCGAAACGCGCGCCCGCGTCCGCCCGTCCGTTTCGAAATCAGGCCGCGCGCCCGTCTCGAAGCTCGGCGGCGGGAACACTTTGTAGGCGACCCACGCCGGGTTCCCGCGCGCGTCGTCGTAACCGACGACGTAGCCTTTGTTTTTCAGAAAATCCAGCCGGCGCGCGCTTTCGGGAACGCCGCCCAGCGTCAGTCCCGTCGCGTCGAGCTCGCCCGCGTCCACGGCGTTCCCGCGGACGAAATCCAGTTCGTGCGCGAACGCGTCGAGCAGGAAAACCATTTCGTCGGGCGTCGCCGGGCATTCCCGCAAAGCGTCGATCGCGAACGCCGTCCCGCGCTCGATCGTCTCGCGCGTCTCCGCGTCGCCGAAACGGTGCGCTGTTTTGACGGCGAGGGCGGCGGCGCCGAGCAGACAGGCGCAGACGACGAGACGCCTGAGATTCAGGCGACGCGCGCTGATTTTTCTGCGTCGTTTTCCTGCCATGGCGTTTCGCGCGGGAACGCGCCGCCGCTCCCGCGGCTTCGGCTTTTTTTCCCGGCCTCAGAAAGAAACCTGCAGCATGGTGCGAAACGCGCCGGAATCGGCGGAAGACACGCGGCCGCCGCCGAAGTAGTGGCCGTATTCGTAGCCGACGGCGAGCTTCACGTATTTGTTGAAGTAGTAGTTGACGCCCGCGTAATACGTCGCCGCGTTGTTGAAGCCGCCGGAATCGGGAACGCGGTTCTGCACGCTCGCGTTGACGAGGCCGGAATCCGTGTTCAGATACGTGAAGCGCAGCGCGGGCTCGAAGCCGTTGTCGAAGCGGAACGTTCCCGTGAGGTTCACGCCGTAGAACGGATCGAGGCGGGAGCTCGAAGAGCCGTCAATGAAGAAGGCGTCCGCGAGCAGCATCAGGCCGCCGCTCGTGAAGCGCACGTAGGGCTCGACGCCGTAGACCGTTCCCGCGTTCGTGAGCGCGGAAGAGGAAGACCCGTCGACGCCGGGCGGCACGCCGTCGTCGCCGAAATTCACGGTGCCGTTCAGCCCGAAATAAAGCTGCGCGCCGTCGGAAAGCTTCAGCGTCCCGCCGAAATATCCCGTGATGGCGAGGTCGTTGGAACGCCGGTCGTAGTCTTTCGCGACGGCGTTTGTGAGCGAGAAACCGTAGTCGCCGCCGCGGGGAATTTTCCCTTCCCAATAAACGCCGATATGCGAGCCGGACAAACCGCGCGCGTAGACGTTGTTCGTGACGAAGTTGGAATTGATCGAACGCTCCAAGCACGGGAACTGCGACGAGGGCGAATATTCCTCGAGCATGAAGTGCGCTTTTTTGTGCCCGACGGAAAGCGTTCCCGCGGAGCCGAACTTCCGGGAAATCGTCGCCGTGTCGACGTAGCCGTTGTCGGCGCTCCCGCCCTCCTGCGTGCTGTCGAACTCATAAGTGAGCTTCGCGCTCCAGTCGTCGCCGAGCTCGGCGGAAACGCCGAGAATGGTGCGCCGGAGAGAAAAGCCGTCGCGGTCGCCCGCGCCCCCGCCGCTCGCCGTCGCGTAGACGTATTGCGCCTGCACGAGTCCGGTGAATTTGAGGCGCACGTCTTCGCTCGTCGGAAGCTCCGGCAGCTCGATGACGATTTTTTTTCCGCCGGAAGAAGACGCGGACTCGGCGGGAACGGCCTGCGCCGGAACAGGCGCATCCTGAGAAGACGCGGCGGGGACGGGCTGCGCGGGAACGGGCGCGTCCTGCGCGGGCGCGCAGAGCGGCGCAAGCGCGAACGCGGAAATCAAAAAGGCGGGAAGGCGGCTTTTCATGCGTAAGAAATGCGTTAGGATTTCGTAAGATTTTTGTAAGGATGCGGCGACAAAAAAAAGAAGGGCGGCGGGAACGCGCGTCCTTTTTTTTTCGGACGCGCGCCCGGCGGAAAACGGTTCCCGCGCGAACCTTGGGGTTCAGGCGCCGCGCAGATGTTCGAGCAGCGTCGCCTGATCGAGCGCGGGCATGAAATCCCGGTATTCGATGCCTTTTTTCAGAATAAAGGCGGTGAGCAGCTTTT
>DVOG01000095.1 GCA_018713755.1 Candidatus Spyradosoma merdigallinarum
TTTTCAAGCATTTTTTTTTTCTGAGCATGAGAACGGAAACGGCCGCCGGCGCCTCATTTGAAGAAATCTCCAAGCGACCCGAAGCTGCTTCCGCCGCGCCCGCCGGACGAATGCCGCCGAGGCGTTCCCGCGTCGACCCCGCGGCGGGAACGAGACACGCAGCCCGAAAAGCTTTCGCGCACGCCGCGGGAAGCTTTTTCCGGACGCGTCTTCATCGAAAGCCCGATGCGGGAACGCGCGGCGTCGACTTCCGTGACGACGACGGAAACGCGCTGCCCGACTTTTACGACGTCCGCCGGATTGCTCACGAAACGGTCCGAAAGCTGCGAAACGTGAACGAGCCCGTCCTGGTGCACGCCGACGTCCACGAACGCCCCGAACGCCGTGACGTTCGTCACGATGCCCGGCAGGCGCATGCCTTCTTTCAGGTCGGAAATTTCCCGCACGCCTTCCTTGAACGAAAACGCTTCGAATTTTTCTCGCGGGTCGCGTCCGGGCTTTTCGAGCTCGCCGAGAATGTCGCGCAGCGTCGGCAGCCCCGCGTCCTCGGAAACGTATTTTTCCGGACGAATGCGGGAACGCAGTCCGCCGTCGGCGAGCAAGGCGGAAACGTCCGCGCCGAGGTCTTTCGCCATGCGTTCGACGAGCGCGTAGCGCTCCGGATGCACGGCGGAAGCGTCGAGCGGATGCTCGCCGCCGCGGATGCGCAGAAATCCCGCGCATTGCTCGAAGGTTTTTTCGCCGAGCCGCGGCACGCGCTTCAGCTCGCCGCGGGAACGGAACGCGCCGTGCGCGTCGCGGTAGGCGACGATTTCCGCTGCGATGCCCGCGTTCAGCCCGGAAACGTAGCTCAGAAGCTGCTTCGAGGCCGTGTTGACTTCGACGCCGACGCGGTTCACGCAGGAGACGACCGTGTCGTCGAGCGCGCGTTTCAGCGCGGTCTGGTTCACGTCGTGCTGGTATTGCCCGACGCCGATGCTCTTCGGATCGATTTTCACCAGCTCCGCGAGCGGGTCCATCAGCCGACGCCCGATGGAAACCGCGCCGCGCACCGTGATGTCCTCGTTCGGGAACTCCTCGCGCGCCGCTTCGCTCGCCGAATAAATCGACGCGCCGCTTTCGTTCACGACGACGACGGGAACGTCCGCCGGCAAGCCGCATTCGCGCACGAAAAGCTCCGTTTCTCGGGAAGCCGTTCCGTTGCCGATCGCGATCGCCTGCACCTTGAACTGCGAACAGAGCACGCGGAGGCGCGTTCCCGCGTCTTCGCGCTGACGCGGCGATCCCGCCGTCGGGAACACGACTTCGTGATGCAGCAGCTTGCCCTGCGCGTCGAGCACGACGAGCTTGCAGCCGGTGCGGAATCCGGGATCGAGCGCGAGCACACTTTTCTGCCCGAGCGCCGGCGCCATCAGCAGTTCGACGGCGTTGGCGGCGAAAACGCGGATTGCCTCCTCGTCCGCCTTTTCCTTCGATTTCAGCCGCGCCTCGGTCTCGAGCGACGGACCGAGCAGGCGCTTCCACGCGTCGCGCACCGCCTCCCGCACCGCGTTCCCGCCGCCGCCGTTCCCGCGGACGAAAAGGCGCTCCAGGCGCGAAACCGCCGCGTCCTCGTCCACGGTGATGCGGAAAAACAGAAAACCTTCCTTTTCTCCGCGCCGAATCGCGAGCACGCGATGCGACGGCGCCGCGGCGAGCGGTTCTTTCCATTCGAAATAATCGCGGAATTTCGCCCCTTCTTCTTCCTTGCCGCGAATGACCGCGGAGGAAAGCACCGCGGTTTTTTCGAAAAGCTCGCGGCAGGAGGCGCGCGCGTCTTTGTCTTCGGAAACGCGCTCGGCGATGATGTCGCGCGCTCCGGCGAGCGCGGCGGCGGCGTCGGGAACGCCTTTTTCCTCCGAGACGAATTTCGCGGCTTCCGCGGCGGGATCGACGTCCTGATTTCCGAAGACGAAATCGGCGAGCGGCTCGAGCCCGCGTTCCCGCGCGGCGGTCGCGCGCGTGCGCCGCTTCGGTTTGTAGGGCGCGTAAAGGTCTTCGAGCTCCGTCGGCGTTCCCGCCTTTTTGACGGCGGCTTCCAAGGCCGGCAAAAGGTGCCCGTTTTCGGCGAGCGATTTCAGAATCGAAGCGCGGCGCGCGTCGAGTTCCCGCAACTGCTCGAGGCGGTCGCGGACGGCCGCGATCTGCACTTCGTCCATTTCGCCCGTGGCTTCTTTGCGGTAGCGCGCGATGAACGGCACGGTCGCGCCGCCGTCGAGCAAACCGACGACGGCCGCCGCGCGTCCGACGGCGAGCCCCAGTTCCTGCGCGATGCGGCGCGCGTGCGCCGCCGTATTTTCAGAAAATGTCTCTGTCATAAAAAAAAAAATCGCGCGTTATTTCAGCGGATTTCGATGTTCCGCACGAACGTTTTTTTTTCGCGGGAACGGCAACGTCCGCCCGCGGCGCGCATTTGTCGTCGTTAGCTGTTGACCTGACGCTTTTTTTTCTGTAATTTGAACAGACATTCTTAATTGAATTGTCGACTAAGGTATGAAAAAGACTGCAAAGACCACGGCCGCCAAAGGCTGTGCGAAAACGAAAGCCGCCGCCGGCGCGAAGAAAGTTACGGCTTCTGCTCCCGCGGCGAAAAAGACGGGAGCGGCGAAGCCCGTCGCCAAGACGGCTGCCGCTCCGGCTAAGAAGACGGCGAGCGCGGCGGTCAAGCCGGCTGCTGCGCCCGCTTCCGCGAAGAAATCCTCCGCGAAAAAAGTGACGCGCATCGTCGCGCACGTCGACGTCGGATGGGGAAACATGCTCTACATCCGCGGCGAAGGCGCGGGGCTGAGCTGGGAACAGGGCGTTCCGATGATCTGCAACAACGGCAGCGAATGGCATTGGATTGCGGAAACGGAAGACGGTCCGATCTCGTTCAAGTTCCTCGTGAACGACGAAAAGTGGGCGCTCGGCGAAAACGTCACCATCAACGCCGGGGACGTTCACATTTCCGACCCGGCTTTCTGAAAAAGCCGCCCGGAAACACAGACAAGCGCGTTCTCTCTTTTTGCGGGAACGCGTTTTTCTTTTCTCTCCGCGCCCCGCGGAACGCCGGACATTTCTTTTTCTCATGATTCGAATTTCGTCAGCAGCAAAAACGCTCGGCGCCTGCGCCGGCGCGCTGTTCCCGCTCGTCGCCGCGGCGCAGCCGGACGTTCCCGCGCCGACGCGCGGCGCGTTCTCGATTCTCGACGACAACGATTTCTTCGGAGGCTGGTCGGACAAATACTATACGAACCACACGCGGCTCGCGCTCACGCTCGGCGCGGACGCGGCGGCGGACAGATTTCGCGGCTCGTGGTTCTTTTCTCTCGGCCAAGAAATGTACACGCCGCGGGAACGCGAGGCGGAAGTTCCCGACCCGCGCGACCATCCTTACGCCGGCTACCTCTACGCCTCCGGCGGGAAAGCGCTTTTTTCCGACGACCTCGCGATCGCGGCGGAAATCCAGATCGGCTTGACGGGCGACGCCTCGCTCGCGGAAGAAGCGCAGAAGGAATACCACCGCATTTTGGACGAAATCCGCCCGCAGGGCTGGGACACGCAAATCGACGGCCGCCTCGTCGGGCAGGCGCTCGGCGAAATCCGCCGCCGCTTCGTGCTTGACGGCGCCTGCGGGAACGGCGCATGGGGAACGGACCTCATCGCGCGCGGCTTCGGCGGCTTCGGAAACTTGCGCGGGCAGCTTTCCGCGGGAGCGCAACTCCGCGCGGGCTGGAATCTGCCGAAAGATTTCGGCGCGGCGTCGATGCGGCAAAGCACCTCCGTCGTCTTCGACCCGGAAGTCAACCGCTCCCTCTACGGATTTTTCGACGTGCAGGCGGACGCCGTGTTCTGGGACGAAACGCTCACGGGAAACAACGGCGACGGCGCGGACATTTACGCCTACCCGCTCGCCGCGCAGTTCACGATCGGCGTCTGCGCCGTTTACGACCGTTTCATGCTCTCGGTTTTCCAGGCGTTCCGCAGCAAGGATTTTTCCTCGCAGGACAAGGATTTTTTCGCTTACGGCGGATTCAAGTTCTCCGTTTTCTTCTGAGAAAAAATGAGCGTTCCCGCCGACATCCGCGCCGTTCTGCGTTCCCGCGCCGCCGCCTGCGGCGGGAAAATGAGCTTTCGCGACTTTTCCGAAATCGCGCTTTTCGATCCCGCGTTCGGCTACTACCGACAGAAGCGGGAACGCGTCGGGCGCGCCGCGGGAACGGACTTCTACACGGCGGCGAGCCTCGGCGAAGTCTTCGGGCGGCTCGTCGCGAACGCCGCGCAAACGCTGCTCGGCGCAGAGGAAGACCTGCGCGGCTATGCGCTCGTCGAAATCGGATCCGAGCCCGGGCAGACGCACTTCGACGCGCTGCGCGGACGCTTCGCGGAAATCCGCGCCGTGCGGCTCGGAGACGCCCTGGAAATTCCGGAAAAAGCCGTCGTCTTCGCGAACGAGCTTTTCGACGCCCAGCCCTTTCACCGCCTCGTTTCCCGCGCGGGAACGTGGGAGGAATGCGGCGTCGAGGAAGACCCGCGGGAACCCGGCGCATGGCGCGAGACGCGCCTCGACGCGCTTTCCTCCGACGCGCTGGAAGCCTTCGCGGCCGACGTTCCCGCGCCGGCGGAAGACGGCTGGCGGCTCGACGTCCCGCTCGACGCGGAGCCGCTCCTGAAAAAAATTCTCGCGGGGAACTGGCGCGGCGCGGCGATTTTTCCGGACTACGGGAAAACCGTCGCCGACTGTCTCGACGCGTATCCGGAAGGGACGGCGCGCGCGTATTTCAGGCACCGCCAAAGCAACGCGCTCACGTTCGCGCCGGGAGAACAGGATCTGACCTGCCATGTGCTTTGGGACCGGCTGAGGCCGATTTTTCCCGCCTGCGGATTTTCCGCGGGAACGGTGCTGCGGCAGGAAGCGTTTTTCATGAAATTCGCGCGGGAAGAAATCGGGCGCATCGTCGCGGGAACGTCGCCGGAAGCCGCGCGGGAACGCGCCGTACTCACGGAGCTGCTGCATCCGGCGAAAATGGGACACGCCTTTCAGGTGCTGTTCGGCACACGACCGCCGCGATGAGGAAAAGCGGGAACGCCGCCCGGGACATCGCGCGAAAAAAAACGGAACGCGCCGTTCCCGCGAGTTAAAAGCCGCCGATGCCGTTCGCGTTGAAGTAATCCTGCAGGATGATCGCCGCCGCGCGGGAATCGATTTCGCCCGTCGCGCGATGTTTCCGGCGGGAACGCCCGTCGCGGCCGCCTTTGCGTTTGGCGGACATCCCGGCTTCCGCCGCGTAGCTCGTGAGCGTCTCGTCGGTCCGCACGACGGGCAACGCGAAGCGCGCTTCCAGCTGGGCGATGAACGCGTCGACTTCCCGCGCCTTGAAGCCGACCGATCCGTCCATGTTGACGGGATAGCCGACGACGAGCGTGCCGATGCGCCGCGCTTTGATTTCGGCGGCGATGTGCGCGAGCCGCCCTTCGAAATCGGGTTCGACCGCCGCGGGAACGGGCATGGCGATGCCGATTTCGGAGTCGCCGTGCGCCAGCCCGATGCGGCGCTCGCCGTAGTCGATCGCGAGAAAATTCATTTCAGAAAACGCCGCCCGCGCGGGAGCGGCCGAGGAAGAAGAGCACGCGAAGCTTCATCATCATTTCCCGCCGAACATCGGGCAAGCGCGCGAAAACGTCGCGCCGTGCTCGAGCAGAATTTCCTCGAACTGCTCCGCAGTGATTTTCCCTGATCCGCCCTGTTCCTGCAGCGCCTGCAGGAGCTCTCTGCCTTCAGGGCTGAGCACCGTGACGGAAACGTCGGCGGAGCGCAGCGCGCCCGAAGTTTTCCCTTCGAAATCCTCGTCGAGCACGATCGCTCCCGCGCTCGCCGCGAGAGATTTTTCGAAAGTGACGACTTTCGTTTCCGGGAACAGGTCGCGGAGGCGCTGCACGATTTTAGAATTGTTCACGACGGCGATTTTCCGCTCGCCGTCGGTAAAATCGTCGAACCAGAAGAAAACGGAAACGTCGACGATGCCGTCCACGAGAAAATTCTGCATTTCCGTGCGCCACGCCGAGGCGGAGTATTTCTTTTGGTCGGACGGGTCCTCGATCTGATCGCCGCCTTTCCAAAAGCGCGAAGGCAGCTTGGAGGAGGAAGAATCGCCTTTTTGCCCGATGACGTAGGGAAGCGCGAACTCGAACGTGTCTTCCGCGTTGAGCACGGCGCGATACGTCCCGTAAACGAGATTTCCCGCCGAAGACGAAGAAACGCGCGAGCCGAACGGCGACCGGTGGGCGAGCTTATAGGAAACCGCGCAGAGGTCGCCGGGGAGCGTCTCCGTCGAGCTGCGGGAGCGTCGGATGCGGTCCTGCGGACGAGCGAAAAACATCAGCTCCGGCGCGGAATTCTTCGCGATGTTGCCCACGTCGCTCTCGTAGCGCACTTCGAACCACGTGTTCCCGTCGTCGGGCATCGAAGCGGAAAGCAAATCTTCCTGCATGGCGTCGAGCAGTATGCCGGAATCGGCGTTGGTCGCGAGCGTCGCGACCGTGCGATCGTAAATCCGCAGCATGTTCACGGCAATGTTCGTGACGAAGAGCACGAGCACGATCATGATCGCCGTCGCCGCCAAGAGTTCGATCAGCGTGAAGCCTCGCCGCGCGTTTCTTTTTCCGAATTTCTTCATTGCGGGAACTCCTCTTTTTTTTCGTGTCAGCGGGAAAGCACCAGGAACTGCGTCAGCACGGGAAGCTGGTCTTCGGTT
Source organism: Candidatus Spyradosoma merdigallinarum (assembly GCA_018713755.1). GTDB lineage: Bacteria > Verrucomicrobiota > Verrucomicrobiia > Opitutales > UBA953 > Spyradosoma > Spyradosoma merdigallinarum. Next base: position 6,774 of record DVOG01000095.1, read on the forward strand.
TCCGCGCTTCCCGGAGAAAACGGATAGACGTCGACGGTCAGCGGCAGATACGGGAGCGCGTAGCGGTCGGGATTCGCCGGAAGCGCGCTGCCGACGGCGTACTGCGTCGCGAGCACTTCGCCGTCGCCGTCCATTTCGACGTAGCGGCCCTCGAGCTGCGGAGAAAGATAGACGCGGAGAAAATACATCGGGCCTTCGACGTCGAGCTCCGTCAGTTCCGCCTGCGTGGGCGTTCCCGAGGCGCTGTCGCACTTGATGATCTGCATCACGGTCTGCGGCGTCGCGTCGTCCGTCGCGTTCACGCGGCGCTGCACGCAGACGAGAAACAGCGCGTCGTCCCAGTTTTTCCCGGTTTTCCCCGAGAGCCATTCGTAGACATAATCGAACGAAGGCTTCGTCATTTGCCCGGCGGAAACGACGGCGGAGCCGTCCGGGCGCAGCACGGAAGAAACGGATGAGAGCGAGCGGTCCGCGCAGGAATAGACGCCGATCGCCTGCCGCGTCATGATGTTCCGCCCCACGGTTTCGAAGGTCGCGTTCAGCAGCCCCATGACGGAAAGCATGGCGATGCCGAGCACGGCGAGCGCGAGCAACACTTCGACCAAACTGAAGCCTTTGCGGGAGCGGGTTGTCTTTGCGGAAAAATTCATTGTCGGGTTTTAAGCTGAATTGAACGTCTCGGCGGGAACGCCGTCATTCCGCCGCGGCGGCGGCCTCCTCGTCGTCCCGCGTGAAAGAAAGCGATCCGCTGCGGTGCACGACGAAGCCGGAAACGAACGGGTCTTCGCCGAAATCGACGTCGCCGGACGCGGGATCGATCTGCCCTTCGGCGAGCATGACGACCGCCTTGGTCATGTACGTCTGACCGTTGGAATCGAAAAGATAGGCGTACCATTCCTTTTTGCCTTCGCCGAATTTCTGCCCTTTCGCGCGAAGGTCGGGATCGATGCGCACGCGCGCCGATCCTTCGATGGGTTCGACGGCGCTGCGCGCGCGCACGCCGGACGCGTCCGGCGGAACGAAAAAAACGCCCTGCGGGAGCGTCACGCCCTCGCCCGACGCATACCAGTAGTAATCGGACAGCGCGGTTTTTTCCTGACTGTCGGTTCCGCCGACGATGGGCTGGATGAAGCGCAGATGCCGCTCAACGTCGTCGGGATCGTCCAGGACGAGCACGCCCGTGCGGATGTTGTAGCGCTGCGTCGTCGTCGGATCGCGGTCGGGATTGGCGCCGAGCACGGCCTTGCTTTGCGCGACGCGGAATTCCGCCGACGCGATGCGGCGCGCGTCTTCGAGTCCCCGCGGATTTCCGGGACGCAGCCCGACGATGACCATCGCGACGATGCCGATGATCGCGATCACCGTCAGAATTTCGACGAGCGTGAAAGCGCGTTTTCCGGTGGCTTTGCGAAACATTTTTTCAGAAAAGGGAAAATGGATGGTTTCTGCGGGAACGACAGGGATACGGGAATGCGGGCGGCGCCGGGATGCGGCGTTCCCGCGCGCGCGTCAGCGCCAGCTGTAGACGGACGGATATTCCTCGTCGTCCTTTTCCGACGTGAAAATGATGACCTCGCCCAGCATCCCGTTTTCGTTGCTCTCGTCCTCCGTCGCATCGTCGGGCAAGTACTGCTGCGGGATTTCGACGCGGCTGTTCCCGGTCGTATCCATCACGACGTGAATGTTGGGATTGAAGAAGCCGTCGACGAGGCGTCCGGGCTCCTGCGTCCCGTCTTCCTGCGTGAAATCTTCCTGCGAGAACGTGCAGAACTGCGTCGCCTTGCGGTTGTAGCGCGAGCGCTCTTCGCCGGTGAGCTTGTCGCCGGTTTCCGGATCACGCCCGGAAAGCGACTTCACGAACGCTTCGCTGTTCTGCCCGTCGCCGAGGTTGAAATGCGCGTCGCTCCCGCTGGAAACCGTCTGCCCCAGCGTCGGGTAAAACCCGTAAGTCAGCTTGTACTGTTTGACGGCCGTGACCCATTCGTTGAAGCGGCTTTTCGTCTTCGTGCGCGTGAGCGCGTCCATCGCGCCGGAAACGGCGGGAATCATGATGCCCGCGAGCAGGCCGATGATGCCGATGACGACGAGCAGTTCGATGAGGGTGAAAGCGTTTCGTTTTTTCATAAAGACGTGGGGATGCGTTGCGGGGTTCAAGATGGAAGGAATTTTTAGCCGGAAACGCGCCGCTTGGCAATGCTTTTCGCGTTCCCGCGCGGCGTCATTTCCGTTCTTCCCGCACCTGCTCTCCGGTTTTCCCGAAGCGGCGTTCCCGCGAGGCGTAAACGGCGAGAGCGCGGCGCAGATCGTCCGCCGAAAAATCCGGCCAAAGCGCGTCGCAGAAATACAGCTCGGCGTAGGCGGACTGCAGCAGGAGAAAATTGCTCAGGCGCTGCTCGCCCGAGGTCCGAATGAGCAAGTCCGGATCCGGGATTCCCGCCGTGTCGAGATAGCGCGCGAACGTCGCCCAATCCGGTTTTCCCGCCGGCGCGTTCCCGCGGCGGACGTCGTCCGCGTAAGCGGCGGCGGCGCGCAGCGTTTCGTCGCGTGAAGAATAATTGAGCGCGACGACGAGCGTCCTTTCGCCGAAATTTTCCGTGCGCGCGACGGCCCCGCGCACCGCCTCGCCGATGTCCCCCGGCAGCCAGGAAAGATCGCCGATGACGCGCAGACGAACTTCGTTCTTCACGAGTTCGGGCAGATACTCGCCGATGAACGTCCGCAGCAGATTCATCAGCGCGGCGACTTCCTCCGGCGGGCGATCCCGATTTTCCGTCGAAAAAGCGTAGAGCGTAATCGTCCGAATGCCGAAGCGGAACGCCGTTTCCGCCGTCTCGATGACGGTGCGCACGCCGCGCGCGTGCCCCTCGAGCCGGCTCAGCCCGCGCGCCTGCGCCCAGCGGCCGTTCCCGTCCATGATGAACGCGACGTGCGCGGGAACGCGCTCCGCGGGAATGCCGGGGTCAAAGTCTTTTCTTTCGGAAATCTCTGGCATACTCTTCTGCGAAATAAGTCAGGATAATATCCGCTCCCGCGCGGCGGACGGCAAGCAGGGATTCGTCGCGCGCCGCTTCGCAATCAAGGTAGCCGAGCTGCGCCGCCGCCTTTATCTGAGAATATTCGCCGGAAACCTGATAGGCGGCGACCGGCAGCCCGACGCGTTCCCGCACGTCGCGGATGATGTCCAAATACGGCAGCGCGGGCTTGACCATCACCATGTCGGCGCATTCCGCTTCGTCGAGAAGCGCCTCGCGCACGGCTTCGCGGCGGTTCGCCGGGGAAAGCTGATACGTTTTTTTCGTGAGTCCCGTCACGTTCCCGACGCCGCTTTTGCGGCTGCCGACGGCTTCGCGGAACGGGCCGTAAAAAGCCGAGGCGAATTTCGCGGAATACGCCAGAATGCCGACGCGGGAAAAGCCGCCCGCGTCCAGCGCGGCGCGGATGCGCGCGATGCGCCCGTCCATCATGTCCGAAGGCGCGACGAAGTCCGCCCCCGCCTCGGCGTTGCGGAGCGCCATCCGCACGAGCCGCTCGACGGTCGCGTCGTTGTCCACGTCCGTTCCCGCCGCGTTGAGCACGCCGTCGTGCCCGTGCGTCGTGTAAGGGTCGAGCGCGATGTCCGCGAAGACGAGCATCTCGGGAACGGCCGCCTTCACGGCGCGGATCGCGCGGCAGACGAGGCAGTCGGGATTCGCCGATTCTTCGCCGTCCGGCGTCTTTTTTTCGGGAGGCGTCTTCGGGAACGGCGCGATGCCGCGCACGCCCAGCGCGAGCAACGCGCGGCATTTTTCGACGAGCGCGGGAACGGTCAGCCGCTCGACGCCGGGCATCGACGCGATCGGCTCGTTCCCGTCGCCCTCGGTCAGAAACACCGGCAGAATCAGGTTTTCGGGCAGCACGACGTTTTCGGCGACCATCGCGCGGACGCTTTCGCTCGCGCGCAGACGCCGCATGCGCAACCCACGTTCAAAACTTGCGGAAATCATTTTTCGAATTCGGTTCGGACGAACGGCGCGGAAGCGCTCCCGCCTCCGGACGGCCCGTTTTCCCGATTATAGAAAAAACGCCCGTCAAAAACACCAAATATTTTTCGCGACGGCGTAAGCGACGGTAAAAACCGCGTAGGCGACGAGAAGCCGCCCGCGAAATTTTTTCCAGCGCGGAAAATTTCTTTCCGGGAAAAGGCGCTCCGCCGCCCAATTCCCGTATTCGGCGAAAAGCACGACGGCCGTCGGCAGCCACCAAAAATTGCAGCGCAGCGCTCCCGCGAAATCGCCTTTCGCCAAAGCGCAGAAAGCGCGCGTCCCGCCGCAGCCCGGGCAGCTGACGCCGAACCAGCGGCGGAAAAGACAGCCGGGCGAAACGGCGCGGACGAATTCCGAAACGGCCTCGCCGTGCAGCAGCAGCAAAACCGTTCCCGCGGCGACGACGGCGGCGGGAACGATGCAAATCAGGCCTGCACGACTTGAGCGACGAGACCCAGGAAGTAAAGCACCCACAGAACGACAGCACCCGCCGTGCCGAGAATGAGCCAGAATTTGGCTTTGTCGGCGAGCCTCGCGTGTTCGGCGAAATTCCCCGCGTCATAGGCGGAATTCGCCTGCACCGCGTACACGATGGACACGATGCCCGCGGGCACGCAACAAAAGAGCGTGGAAAAAATCGCCCAAACGAGGAAATTCCGTTTCGGCGGAGGCGGAGGAGGCGGCGGAGTCGAAAGTTGGACGTCGGAATCGGGCGAATTCGGAGAACACATGATGACATCAAGGTATTGCCGCCGTTTCCGCCGCGCAAGCATTTTCCGCGGGAACGCTCACAGGCCGAGGCGTTCGACGAAATAGCGTATCTGCCGCCGCCACCAGACCCAGTCGTGGCTCACGTCGAAGCCCCAGTAGTCGAACCATGCGGGGACGTTTTTCGCGCGGAGGACGTCTTCGAGACGCCGCGTGCTTTTCAGCAGGTCTTCTTCCCAGGCGCCCTGCCCGACGCAGAAAATCAGCCTGCGCCGGCGGAAAACTTCCAGGTAGGTGTGGTCGAGCGGCATGTTCGCGAGGCTGTCGACCGGCGAATTGAGATAGACGAGGTCGTCCATGTATCCGCCGAAAAAATACCCGGCTTCGTAAACGCCGCTCAGTGCGATGACCGTGTCGAAGACCTGCGGCGCGCGGAAGAAGAAATTCGCGGCGTGAAAACCGCCCATGCTGCAGCCCGTCGTCATCAGCGTCGGGCTGCGCGGGTTGTCCGCCTTCGCGCGGGGCACGAGTTCGTCCATGACGTAGCGGAACCACGCCTCGTGCGTCTCGATGCGTTCCCGCGGCGGGCGCTCCGCGTTCGACCACGTTTCGCCGTCGATGCCGTCGGCGCAGACGAGCTGAAGCTTTCCGCTTTCGATTTCCGGGCGGAGCATTTCGACCATGCCGAAATGCTCGAAATCGTAAAAGCGCCCGTTCTGCGACGGGAACACGAGGCAGATTTTTCCGGCGTCGCCGTAAACGGCGTATTCCATTTCCCGGTTAAGGCTGCGGCTGAATTCCTTGCGGATTTCCTGTTTCATCTTGCTTTGGCGTTTTCTGAAAAAAGATAAGGCGGCGGAAAAAAGGGGAAAGCGCCCCCTGCGCGGGAGCGGCCGTTCCCGCCGCGCGGACGTCATTCGTGCACGAAGCGGATGAACGCGCGGACATCGTCCTCCGTGTCCAGCTTCGCCGTGTACATTTGGTTGCCCATCGTGCGCACCATGAGCTCCGGCATACGCTCGCACATCACGATGCGGTTCCCGTAACGGGCGAGGATTTCGTCGTGCGCGTGCGCGTAGGTTTTCCCGTCCTTGCGGCTGGCGTAAACGCAGCAGCAGTCCTGCGTTCCCGCGGGAACGCGCCGCTCGCCGTAAACGACCATGTCCGCCCAAATCTGATAAACGTCCGTGCCGTGCGCGAAATTCATCATGTCCGGCGTGTAGCCGCCGGCCGGGCGCATGTTGACTTCGAGCGCGACGAAATCGCCGACGCCGCCCAAGCCTTCCCGCGCCTCCGTCAGGCGGAAAAATTCCAAGTGCACGAAGCGCCTCCGCGCGCCGAACGCCGCGACGGTCTTCCGCCCGAGCGTCCGCAGCGTCTCCGGAATGTCCTTGCTCACGTAATACGCCAAATCCAGGTCGAAATTCACGATGTCCATGATCGACGGCGGCCAGACCGTCATCGACTCGAACAGGATGTTGCAGTTCCCGTCCGTGATCGCGTCGAAGGAACAGATGTCCCCGCGCACGAATTCCTCCATCACGTAGGGTTCCCGCGGCAGGTTTTCGAAAAAGCCGCGCAGCTCGTCTTCCCCGTGCAGCGACCACGTGTTCGCCGCGCCGACGCCGACGTCCGGCTTGACGATGAGCGGGAACCCGACTTCCCGCGCGAACGCGCGCGCGTCCTCAAACGTCGTCGCCCGCCGGAAACGCGCCGTCGGCACGCCGCCCGCGGCGTAAAACGCCTTCATCGCCGACTTGCTCTTGTAAGCGCGGATTTCGTCCGCGCCGACGCCCGTCCGCACGTTGAAATCCGTGCGCAGCCGCGCGTCCTGCTCGAGCCAGTGTTCGTTGTTGGATTCGATCCAGTCGATTTTCCCGTATTTGAACGAGAAAAACGCGACGGCGCGGAAAACCTCGTCGTAGTTTTCCATGTCGTTCACGCGGTAATACTCCGTGAGCGCGTTCCGCGTCTCCGGCGGGAGCGCCTCGTAGGGCGCGTCGCCGATGCCGAGGACGTTCGCCCCGTTTCTTTTCAGGCGGTCGCAGAAATTCCAGTACGTGCGCGGGAACTGGGGCGAGACAAAAATGAAGTTCATGCGTTTTTTTTTCCTTTCGTTCAGAGCAGTTCCGCGTATTCGGAAATGACGGGAACGCCGGCGGAAAGCAGCCGTTCCCGCGACTGGTGCGCGTGCGTCCCGTGGTCGATGAGCACGCAGCGCACGCCCATCGCGCGCGCCGCCTCGACGTCGTGCAGCGTGTCGCCCACGTAGAGCACGAACTCCGCGGGAATGCCGAGCTTTTTCAGATGCCCGAGCGCGCGGCGCGATTTGTCGTTCGCGAAAATGTCGTCGTTCCCGCTCAGGTGCACGAAATACCGTTCGAGGTCGTGCTCGGCGATGATCGACGTGAGGTAATCGTGGCGATAGGCGGAAAGCACGGACTGGGAAATGCCCAGCGCGTGCACCTCGTGAATGAATTTCCGCGCGCCCTTCTGCAGCGTGCATTCCAGACGCCGCGCCTCGTAGTAGTCCATGAACTCGCGGCTCATCGCCGCGAACGACGCCGGCGACGTGTCGAAGCCGAGCGCGCGGTAAACGTCGATGACCGGGAAATTGAAAATCCGCTGATACGTCGCGACGTCGATGTCGGGCTTCCCCGCGCGGCGCAGCAGCGCGTCGAGCGATTCCATGCACAGCCACAAATCGTCGAGCAGCGTTCCGTTCCAGTCCCAAACGACGTGGCGGAAATCTCTCAGGGAAATCTTCATTCTGCCGCGAAGCATATTTTTCCCGAGAAAAGAACGCAAAAGGAAAAATGTTCCCGCCGCGGGAACGCTCCCGCAGGGCGCGCGGAAAAAAAAAGCGTTCCCGCGGGAAAGGCCCCGGCGAGAACGCTTTTTTTTTTTCAAGAAGCTTACGCGCTTCGCCTCATTTGCGGCGGCGGCGCGAAGCGACGAGCGCGAGCGCGCCCACGCCCGCGAGCAGGCCGAACGCCGACGGCTCGGGGACAGCCGCCGTCGTGAACGCGATGCTCTTCAGCCCCGTGCTGAGAACCGAGCCGGAAGCGTGCGTCACGCCGAGCGTGAAGGAAACCGTCTCGCCGGCGCCGACCGTGATCGTATCGAAATCCAGCGTCACGATGTTGCCGACGGGAAGGTCTCCCGTGCCGTCCACCTGGGCGAGCGTCGTGCCGTGGATGTCCTGCGTCACCGACTCCGTCTCGCCTCCGCTCGACAGCGAAATCGTCGTGCTGTAGTTGTCGACCGCACCGTTGTCGAAGCTCCCGCCGTTGCGGGCGCCGACGAAGCTGAACGTGACCGAGGAAATGGTCAGATCCTGCGCCGCCGTCAGCGTGAACATGATGCCGTAGCCGCTCGGCGTGGACGCGGAGCCGTCATACGGAATGATTGCGCCATGGTTCAGCGGATTCTGACCCTGGTTCATGATTTGGCTGGCGCCGGTCATTTCACCCCACGTGAAACCGGAAAACCAAGCGTCGCCGGTGTCCAGCGTCGTCCCGACGTAGTAGCCGTCCGTGCCGTTGGAGTTCCAAAGCGGGCGGTCGGTTCCCGGATTGTTCTGAGGTGCGAACGTCACCGT